>JAFUZY010000175.1 GCA_017476375.1 Eubacterium sp. | reverse complement strand
TGACCCCCAGTCAAGTGCGCCACCACCTGCGCTACACCCCGATCGCTCATATACTAGAACATTGAATTCATGATTTTTCAAGTGAAAATTTGATTTTTTTTCTTCTTTTTTTGAAATAATTGTGATTTTGCTTGAAAGCAGGGGGGATATGTGGTAAAATCTCACCTGAAATTTTTAGGAAAAGGCAGTGAGAAAATGAGCGGACATAGCAAATGGAGCACTATTAAGAGAAAAAAAGGCGCAAACGATGCTGCGCGTGCGAAGATTTTTACTAAAATAGGAAGGGAGCTTGCTGTTGCAGTTAAAAACGGCGGTCCCGACCCGAATAACAATGCTAAGCTCAGGGATGTTATTGCGAAGGCAAAGCAGAACAATGTTCCGAATGATAATATTGAGCGTATGCTCAAGAAGGCTGCGGGCGATACCGACGGCGCAAACTATGAAGAAATCGTTTATGAAGGCTACGGACCGAGCGGCGTTGCCGTTGTTGTTGAGGCGTTGACCGATAACAGAAACAGAACAGCCGGCGAGGTTCGCCATGCTTTTGATAAATCGGGCGGAAATATGGGAAACCCCGGTTCGGTTACCTTTATGTTTTCCCGTCAGGGCGTTATCATCATTGAAAAAGAGGATGTTGACGAAGATCAGCTTATGGAGGATGCTCTTGAGAGCGGAGCTTCTGATTTCTTAACCGATGATGAGGATATTTTTGAAATCAGAACCGAGGCAAACGACCTTGGCGTTATCCGCGACGAGCTTGAAGAAAAGGGATATACGATTGTTTCCTCCGAGGCTGCATATATTCCTTCAACCTATACCCGTCTTGAAAGCGAAGACGATATGAAAAAAATGGCAAGAATGCTTGAAATGTTTGATGATAACGACGATGTTCAGAATTATTATCATAACTGGGAAAATGAAGACGAATATGACTCATAAAAACACCTCCTGCGATGGCAGGAGGCGTTTTTTAATGAGGACTGAGGAATGAGGAATTTTGGTTACTCGCTTCGCTCGAACAATAAATAGATAGTGCATTATGCACAAAAAATAAATTAGTTATTGTATATTATAAATAACTATGCTATTATATAGCTTGTTATTATATTAATAATATAATTATAGGGGGTTAAAATAATGTACTCAGATTACTATGATTCAATCGGCAAGGTAAGAGAAACCGACAGCGAGGTTGCAGACGCAATGGCGCTTGAGCTGAAAAGACAGCGCGAAAACATTGAGCTTATTGCTTCGGAAAACCTTGTATCTCCGCAGGTTATGGCTGCAATGGGCTCAGTTTTAACAAACAAATATGCTGAGGGCTTTCCGGGTAAGAGATACTACGGCGGCTGCCAGTATGTTGATATTGTTGAAGAGATTGCAATCAAAAGAGCTTGCGAACTGTTTGGCTGCAACTATGCAAATGTTCAGCCCCACTCCGGCGCACAGGCAAATATTGCGGCATATTTTGCACTGATTAAACCGGGCGACACTGTTATGGGTATGAGCCTTGATAACGGCGGTCATTTAACCCACGGTTCACCTGTTAACATTTCAGGTAAGTATTTTAATTTTGTTCCCTATGGAGTTGACGAAAACGGCTATATTGATATGAACGAGTTTAACAAGCTTGTTATTAAGAATAAGCCCCGTCTTGTTGTTGCAGGCGCTTCTGCATATCCGAGAGAGATTGATTTCAAAACAATGGCTGATATTGCTCACGCAAACGGCGCAATGTTTATGGTTGATATGGCTCACATTGCAGGTCTTGTTGCTGCAGGGCTTCATCAGTCGCCGATTCCTTATGCAGATGTTGTTACAACAACAACTCATAAAACTTTAAGAGGTCCGAGAGGCGGACTTATTTTAACAAACAATCCGTTTATTGCAAAGAAGATTAATTCCGCAATTTTCCCCGGAACACAGGGCGGACCTCTTATGCACGTTATTGCAGGCAAGGCAGTTTGCTTCGGCGAAGCTCTCAGCGAGGATTTCAAGGCATATCAGCAGAGAGTTATCAACAATGCTCAGGCGCTTGCAAAGGGTCTTATTTCAAGAGGGCTCAACCTTGTTTCAGGCGGAACGGACAATCATCTCTGCCTTCTTGATTTAAGAGGAACAGGCGTAACAGGTAAAGAGCTTGAGGCAAGACTCGACGATGTTCATATCACTCTTAACAAGAACACTGTTCCGAACGAACCTCTTTCACCTTTTGTAACAAGCGGCGTTCGTATCGGAACTCCCGCTGCAACAACACGCGGTCTTGATGAAAACGATTTTGATAAGATTGCTGAATTTATCAATCTTGCAATCAATGATTTTGAAGGCAAGAAAGAATATATAACAAACGGCGTTGCCGAAATTTGCAGGAAATATCCCTTATACGAAGATTAATTATGAAGATAGTTGTTTTAAACATTGCGAAATTTATCCTTCGGGTAATGTATGCGCCTTTCAAGCTTTTAAAAGCGAAAAACAGAATTGTTTATCTCTCGCGTCAGAGTAATGAAAAAAGCCTTGATATGCGCCTTCTTGAAGAGGCTGTAAAAAAGGAATGTCCCGAAACTCAGCAGGTTTTCAGACTAAGAATGCTTGAGAGCGGAGCAGCTTCAAAAATAAAATATGCCATCGGCGTTATCGGCGATATGTTTTATCTTGCAACCTCAAAACTTGCAATTGTTGACACATATTCGTTAACCGTTTCCTGTTTGCACCATAAAAAGAGCCTTAAGGTTATCCAGATATGGCACGCGCTCGGCGCAACAAAGAAATTCGGTTGGCAATCCGTCGGAACCAAGGAGGGCAGGGATGAAAAACTCAGCCGCGCCCTTTGTATGCACAGAAACTACGATTATGTTTTAGCTCCGAGCAAGGAAACCGCCAAGTTCTATATGGAAGGCTTTGGTGTTGACCAGAGCAGGATAAAAATATGCCCTCTTCCGAGAGTTGATTATATAACCGACGGAAAGGCAAAAACAGGCGATTTCTTTTATAACAACCCCTCAATGAGCGAAAAGAAGATTGTTTTATATGTTCCCACTTTCAGAGAGAGGGAGGAGCAGGCTGCTGCAACACTTAAAACTGCTTTTGAGGGCGAAGAGGAATACAGCCTTATTATCAGTCCGCATCCGCTTTCTTCGGTTAAAAAGGATAAGAATTATATTGCAAACGGCGATTTCTCATCGGCTGACCTTATGAAGATTGCAGACATCATCATAACCGATTATTCAGCCTGCGCATACGAGGCTGCGCTTCTTATGAAACCTCTTTATTTCTTTGTTCCCGATTACAATGAATATATGAGAAACAGGGGAATAAACGTAGATATTTTTGAAGAGCTGCCGAATGCTGTTTTTGAAGACGGAGAAAAGCTTGTGTCCTCAATAAAAAATGAGGAATATGACTATAATTCGCTTTATTCCTTCAAGGAAAAATATGTTGAGCTTGCCAAATCGGGCAACACCGAAACGCTTGCAAAATTTATTAAAATGGTGATTTAAAATGAAAAGAGTTTTAACATACGGAACATTTGATTTGCTCCACTACGGACATATAAATCTTTTGAAAAGAGCCAAGGAGCTTGGAGATTATCTTGTTGTCGGACTTTCCACCGATGAATTTAACGCAGGCAAGGGGAAGACGGCGTACCATAGCTTTGAAACAAGGAAAAAAATGCTTGAAGCTATCAGGTATGTTGACCTTGTTATTCCCGAGGAAAACTGGGAGCAGAAGATAGACGATGTTAAGAACTATCATATTGATGTTGTTGTTATGGGCTCAGACTGGGCAGGGAGCGACAGATTTGATTATCTTAAAGACTACTGCGAGCTTGTTTTTCTCGATAGAACGCCGGGCGTTTCAACCAGCCAGATAAAAGAAGAGCTTGGCTTAAAGGAAGCAGATAACAACAAGGACCAGCTCCCTGAGTAGGCGGTAATATGAGTTATAAACTATCCGATAATTTTTCAAAGATGAAGCCCTCGGCAACGAGGGAAATACTGAAAGTAACGAGCCAGCCCGGAATGATTGCATTTGCAGGCGGCTCGCCCGATACGGATGCATTTCCCTGCGAGGAGGTTAAAAAGCTTTCCTCGCAGATTTTAAGTGAAAACCCTGTTTCGGCGCTTGTTTACGGTGTTTCGGAAGGATATGAGCCGCTTAGAGAGAATGTTAAAAAGTGGCTTATTAAAAATGAAAACATATCCTTTGAAAACTCCGATATAATCATAACCTCGGGCGGAACCCAGGTTATGGACCTTTCAACAAGGGTTTTAACCTCGCCGGGGGATGCGATTATCTGCGAAGAGCCTTCGTTTATCGGCTCGCTTAACTGTTTTCGTTCGCACGGTTGCAGGCTTGTCGGCGTTGAGATAGATGACGACGGAATGAATATCCGAAAGCTTGAACAGGCTATCAAAGATAATCCAGACGCAAGATTTATTTACACTATTGCGAATTTCCAGAACCCCGGAGGAACAACTTTAAGCATTGAAAAGCGAAAGGCAATGTATGAGCTTGCAAGAGAAAACGATTTGATAATTCTTGAGGACGACCCATACGGCAGGCTGAGAACGGCGGGCAAGAGTCTGCCATCAATCAAGAGTATGGATACTGACGGCAGAGTTATCTATGCAGGTTCGTTTTCAAAAATTCTTGCCCCCGGAATAAGAGTTGCATATGCTGTTGTTCCTAAAGCGATTGTTCCTGCTTTTACTATTGCAAAGCAGGTTTCGGATGTTCACACGGGCGTTTTAAATCAGATGATTGTTTCTCGCTGGTTTGATGAATATGATGTTGATAAACACATCAGTGAAATTCAGAAAATCTATCGCAGAAAGCTGAATTTAATGTGCGATTGCCTTGATAAATACTGCAATGATTTTATCAGTTTCGTTCGTCCTGAAGGAGGACTTTTCATTTGGGCTAAGCTTGATGAAAAAATCGAAATGACTGAATATGTTAAGCGCCTGCTTGAACATAAGGTTGCAGTTGTTCCGGGCAGTGCGTTTATGATAGATGACACTGCTCCTTGCAATTATATTCGACTTAATTTTTCAACTCCGAGCGATGAGAATATTATTAAGGGAGTTAAATTAATGGCTGAAGCCATTAAAGAATTAAGAATTTAGGATTAAGAATTTAGAATTTAGGGCGGGGCACCCGCACCCGATTATATTTGGTCGTTCCCTCCACGGCACACGGGGACATTCCTCGCCCTTGCCGAACCGCTCTTGTTAGAATTGCGTAGAGGTGTGTCCCCATGGCGGACGAATAGACGTTGCCTTTTTACATCAGTTGAGGATAGACGAGGCGTACGAATAGACGCACCCTCTTTACTGCACCCTCGGCGGACAAAAGCCTCACACCTTCCCGAAATTCATAACTCATAATTCATAATTTATAATTATTTCGACGTAGGAGAAATATACTATGGCAGAGAACCAAACAAACGAAAGAAAGAAAAGAAGCTTATCCCTGATTCAGCCAACATCAATTCCGACTCTCGGAAACTACCTTGGCGCTATGAAGGGATGGCCGACATATCAAAAGGATTTTGACACGATTTTCGGCGTTGCCGATTTGCATTCAATAACGGTTCGTCAGGAGCCTGCAAAGCTAAGAGAGCAAACAACTCAGCTTTATGCAATGCTTCTTGCTCTCGGACTTGACCCCGAAAAGGGAATTGTTTTCATACAGAGCCATGTTCCCGAGCATTCCCAGCTTGCGTGGCTTCTCAATTGCTACACCCAGTTTGGCGAGCTTTCAAGAATGACTCAGTTTAAGGATAAGTCTGCTCAGCATTCCGATAATGTTAACGCAGGTCTTTTCACATATCCCTGTTTAATGGCGGCTGACATTCTTCTCTATCAGGCAGATGTTGTTCCAGTTGGCGCGGACCAGAAGCAACACCTTGAAATAACAAGGGATATTGCAGAGCGCTTCAACGGCGTTTACGGAAATGTTTTCACGGTTCCCGAGCCGTATATTCCAAAGGCAGGTGCAAGGGTTATGAGCCTGCAGAATCCAACTGCGAAGATGAGCAAATCAGACCCGAATCCCAAGGGAACTGTTTATTTAACGGATGAGCCGAATGTTATTATGAAGAAGTTTAAATCGGCTGTGACCGACAGTGAAATGAGCGTTCGCTATGCAGAGGGAAAAGACGGTATAAATAACTTAATGACCATCTATTCAGCTATAACAGGGGATAGCTTTGAGAAAATTGAACACGATTTTTCGGGCAGGGGCTACGGTGATTTCAAGGCTGCAGTCGGCGAAGCAGTTGTTGAGGAACTAAAACCGGTTCAGCAGAAATATAACGATTTAATGAGGGACAAAGCGTATCTTAAAGAGTGCTGGGAAAACGGAGCTGATATTGCTTCCAGAGTTGCAGGAAGAACGCTTGCAAAGGCAATGAAGAAGATAGGATTTGTTGCAAAGTAAAGTTCCGAGTGCCGAGTTCCGAGTTTCGAGTTTCAGGTTTCTCACTTCGTTCGGTCAATAATTATTAATCAGGGTTGATATATTATGCTTAATATAATACCATATCCCAAAGAGGTTAAAGAAAAAGAAGGCTTTTTCACGCTGAGCGAAAAGCCAAAGGTTAAAAGCGATTTTGAGCTTGATTTAATCAAAGAATATGTTGATTATTCTGACAATGCTCAAGTAATAATAAAGAATGATTCAAGCATCAAAAAAGAGGGATATAAGCTTTCTGTAGATGAAGATGGAATAAGAATTTTTGCTTCATCAAAAATCGGTGCATATTATGCACTCCAGACTATCAGAAAAATAACAGGGTTTGACCTTGGCAAAAGGGAAGTGCCCTGCTGTGAAATTGAGGATGAGCCGTATTTTTTATGGCGCGGAATAAATATAGATGAGTCGCGCCATTTCTTCGGGGAAGAGCAGATAAAAAAGATTCTTGATTATATGTTTCTTGAAAAGCTGAATGTTCTTCACTGGCATTTAACAGATGACCACGGCTGGAGGATTGAGATAAAAAAATATCCTCTGTTAACCGAAATCGGCTCAAAGAGAGAATACTCCCATATCGGCGGATGGAAGAGCTTTAAATGCGAAAAAAAGCCCCACGGCGGATTTTATACTCAAACGCAGATTAAAGAGATTATAAAATATGCAGGGGAGAGGGGAATAAGAATTGTTCCCGAAATAGATTTTCCTGCACACTGTATATCCGCAATGGCAGCATATAACGAGCTTATGTGCTTTCCGAAAGAGCAGGAGGTTGTCGGCTACTTTTCATGGAACTATCCTAAATATAAAAGCCTCAACTTTCGCGCAAACAAAACTCTTTGCGTCGGAAAACAGTCAACCTTTGATTTTGTTTTCGGTGTTCTCGATGAGGTTTGCTCACTTTTCGATTCCGAATATATCCACATCGGCGGCGACGAGGCTCCGCACAGCGAATGGAAAAGATGCGAAAACTGTCAGAGAGTTATCAGGGAAAATAACCTCAAAAATGAAACCGAACTTCAGGGTTATTTTGAAAATAAGGTTTTTGCGTTTCTTAAAGAAAAAAGGAAAACCCCTATCGGCTGGAATGAAATTGCAAGTGCGAAAAACCTTGAAAACGACGGTAACAGGGTTGTTATACAGTATTGGACGGTTAAGAGAGATAAAAATGCCGAAAACTATGTTAATTCGGGCGGAAGTATGATTTTATCCAATCATCAGAGCTTTTATTTTGATATGCCCTACGCAAAGTATCCTCTTTTAAACACATATAACTATGACCCTGCCGATTACGGGGTTAATGAAAGCAATCTTTCAAATGTTCTTGGCGTTGAGGGCGAATTCTGGAGCGAATGGATAAGCGACAGAAGGAAACTTGAAATGCAGATGTTTCCTCGTCTTCAGGCGCTCAGCGAGCTCGGATGGCTTCCGAAGAGTAAACGAAATGCAGAGAGTTTTAAGGAAAGACTTGATGCTCACAAGCGTTTATTTAAGGCGCTCGGCGTAAACTATGCCGAAGATGAAATTGCTTTTGCAAAGAATAATCAAACCAAAAAAATTGTTTATAAATTCACTCACGGCAATCCTTACCTTGAGGTTGAATTGAACGATAAATTCAAAGCTAAAGGAGAAAAATAATATGAAATTCAATGATTTTCCGCAGGCAGTTGTTAACGAAAACGTTGACTGGGCTGTTCGCGAAATAACAAATGTTATCAAGAGATACGGTCCTCGTGAATCGGGAAATGAAAACTGTCTTGCAGCTCAGAAGCATATTAAGAAGGAAATGGATACCTTCTGCGATGAAACAGGTTTTGAGGGCTATAAAATGGCACCGAAGGCATTTCTTCATTTTACGAAAACAGCTTCATGCTTAACTTTTGTTTCAATTGTTGTTTGTATGCTTTTAACCTTCCTCGATGTTTTCGACGGAATCGGCAAGGGCGCATTCTTCCTTCCTCAGATTATTGTGGGCGCAGTTGTTATCTGCTCACTCGTTGTTGCATTTCTTCAGCTTACTCTTTATAAGCCCTTCTGCGATGCTTTCTATAAGAAAAAGGACGCAAACAATTTTTATGCAAAGCGAGCTCCGAGGGGAGAGGTTAAAAAAAGAATTGTTATCTGCGGACATATTGACGCCGCTTATGAATGGCGCCACACCCGTTACAGCACAAAGAAGATTCATCTTATGCTTCCTCTTATGGCTATAACAATCTGTTCAATGATTATTTCTGCAATTATTGCAATTCTTGCCGTTGTTGCTAATTTTGCCGATATGGGTGCATTTGGCGACTTTATGCTTTCATACGGATTTTTGTTCCACTCAATTACTGCCCTTGCAATGGTTACTCTATTTTTCTATGTTGACTTTAAAACCATTTCACCCGGTGCAAATGACAATTTAACAGGAACATATGCAGCTGTCTGCGCACTTCGTATGCTTGATATGGCAGGCGTAGAGCTTGAAAACACCGAGGTTGTTGCACTTATAACCGACGGCGAGGAAGCAGGACTCAAGGGCACTAAGGCTTGGGCAAAGCAGCACAAGGACGAATATGTTAATTCAGGTGTTAAAACCGCAGTCCTTTGCGTTGATACTCTTGCAGACGAGGGATTCCTCAATGTTTATTCAAGGGATATGAATTCGCTTGTTAAGAATGATAAAGAATTTTCAGATCTTGTTTCTGAGGCAGGAAAAGAAGCAGGTGCCGAGGATATGAAGAAGGCGAGCGTGTTTATGGGCGCATCGGATGCAGCTGCATTTTCTCAGGCAGGAATAACGGCAACAACGCTTGCTGCAATGGACCCTGCTCCGGCATACTATTATCATAATTCAAGGGATAACTATGATATTCTTAATCCTGAAATGATTAAAACAGGATTTAATACAGTTATTTCAACTATTCTGAAATTTGATGAAGAATAAATAAAAACGGGATAAAGTCCCGTTTTTATTTAGTTTCGAGTGCCGAGTGCCGAGCTTCGAGTTATAGGGTCTTGCAGACGACAATTATATTGGAGAAATTATGACAAACAAACACGCTAAAATAAACGCCTTTCTCCTTGCTGTTGCGGCGTTAATCTGGGGAATTGCTTTTGTTGCTCAGAGTGAGGGAGGGGATGTGACAGGCCCCTATACCTTCACCTGTATACGATACTTAATCGGAGGTATTGTTCTTATTCCGATTATAAAAATTGGCGATAAAACTAAGTTTTACGGCGATTCAAAACCGAAAAATGACGAGGAAAAGAAAACTCTCAGAATTGCAGGACTGTGCTGCGGACTTTGTTTAACCGTTGCAACAATCCTGCAGCAGCTTGGTTTATATCTCGGAACAACAGCCGGAAAGGCAGGCTTTTTAACCGCCTGTTATATTATTCTTGTTCCGATTTTAGGACTTTTTCTAAAAAAGAAATGCCAAAAAAAAGTTTGGATTGCGGTTATAATTTCTGTTGCAGGGTTATATCTTCTTTGCATAAACGGTGAGTTTAAAATGCAGGGAAGCGATATTATAACCCTTTTCGGTTCAGTTGTTTGGGCAATGCATATTTTAACGATTGACCATTTTATGATTAAAAAGGTTGACCCCGTAAGGCTCAGCTCAAGGCAGTTTTTTGTTACGGCGTTTATAAGCGCATTTCCTATGTTTTTCATTGAAATGAATGGCGATTTTTCAAAGGTTATTCCGGCGGTTGCAGTTGCTCTCTCGGGAAAAGCGCTTGTATCGATTCTCTTTGCAGGCGTTATGAGTTCGGGAATTGCGTTTACCTTGCAGATTATCGGGCAAAGGGGCGTTAATCCGACTGTTGCATCGCTTATAATGAGCCTGGAAAGTGTTTTTTCCGTTCTTGCAGGCTGGATAATCCTCGGCGAAAAGCTAAGCCTTAAAGAGGGAATAGGATGCGTTCTTATTTTCGGGGCAATAGTGTTGGCGCAGCTGCCGCAAAAAGTTGACAGTAAATAGTTTTTAGTTAACAGTAAAAAATCAGGGGACGAACCCCTGATTTTATTAATTTAATACATTATTATTTTATGATTGATTTGCCTGTCATCTCTTCGGGCTGGGGAAGGTTCATAACCTTGAGCATTGTCGGAACAATGTCGCAAAGTCTTCCGCCCTCTCTGAGCTCAACATCACCGCAGTTGATTGCGATGAAAGGAACCTTATTTGTTGTGTGGGCAGTGAAGGGTGAGCCGTCGGGTTCCTTCATCTGGTCTGCATTACCGTGGTCGGCGGTTACAAAGAGTGTTCCGCCGTTTTCAAGAACTGCCTCATAAAGTGAGCCAACGCATTCGTCAACAGCCTCAACAGCCTTAACTGCTGCATCGAAAACTCCGGTGTGGCCAACCATATCGCAGTTTGCAAAGTTGATTATAACAACGTCGTATTTGCCGCTTCTTACTGCCTCGTTGAGCTTTTCTGAAACGAGATAAGCGCTCATTTCGGGCTGAAGGTCATATGTTGCAACCTTGGGTGAGGGGATGAGTATTCTGTCTTCACCCTCGTTGACTGCCTCAACACCGCCGTTGAAGAAGAAGGTTACATGCGCGTATTTCTCTGTTTCGGCAATACGAAGCTGCGTCATATTATTTTTAGCAAGATATTCGCCGAAGGTATTGGTTAAAACCTGAGGTCTGAAAGCAATATCAACATTCGGCATTGTTGCATCATACTGGGTCATACAAACATAGTTAACGTTGAAAAATTCTCTTTCAAATCCCTTGAAATCCTTGTCAACAAAGGTTCTGGTTATTTCTCTTGCTCTGTCGGGTCTGAAATTGAAGAAGATAACGGAATCATCCTTGCTGATTCTTCCCTCATTTTCGAGGCAGACAGTTGGGAGAATGAACTCGTCTGTTAAGTTCTTACCGTCGCCGTCGATTGTTTCGTATGATTTTTCAATAGCGGCAACAGGGTCGTTTGTCTGAATGCCCTCGCCGAAAACAAGAGCGTTATATGCCTTTTGAACTCTGTCGTAGTTTGAATCCCTGTCCATAGCATAGTATCTGCCGACAACGGTTGCAACCTTGCCGACGCCGATTTCATTCATCTTTTCAATTGCCTCGGCAACAAAATCCTTGCCGGAGGTTGGGGGAACATCTCTTCCGTCCATTATGCAGTGGAGGTAAACCCTGCTCTGACCGAGCCTTTTTGCAAGCTCAACTATTGCCCATGCGTGGGTGTTGTGGGAATGAACGCCGCCATCGCTCATAAGACCCATAAGGTGGAGCGAGGTGCCATTTTCAACGCTCTTTTTGATTGCGCTGACAAGAGCCTCGTTTTCAAAGAAATCGCCGTCCTGAATCGACTTTGTTATTCTTGTTAATTCCTGATAAACAACTCTTCCGGCGCCCATATTAGTGTGGCCAACCTCTGAGTTACCCATCTGACCGTCGGGAAGTCCGACGTCCATTCCCGAAGCGCCGATATATGTATACGGATATTTTTCCATGAGCATATCAAGATTGGGCTTTATTGCGGCTGCGATTGCGTTTCCGTAGTCTGAAGTATTATGACCGAAGCCATCCATTATGCAAAGTACATTTGTTTTTTTCATAAGTATTATTCCTTTTTGTTCGATTGAAATATAATCGGGTGCGGGTGTCCCGCCCGAAATTCTTCATTCTTAACTCTTAATTCTTCATTTAATAAAAAGGGTTGCCTTGCAACCCTTTTTATTATTTAGATGCTGCCTTAACGATAATTGAGAAATCCTCTGCCTTAAGAGAAGCGCCGCCGATAAGACCGCCGTCAACATTCTCTTTAGCAACAAGCTCATCAGCATTCTTAGCGTTCATTGAAACGCCGTACTGAACAACAAAAGCGTCTGCAGCAGCCTTGCCGTAGAGGTCATCAATAACCTGACGAATATAGCCGTTAACCTCGTCTGCCTGTTCAGCAGTTGCGGTTTTGCCTGTTCCGATAGCCCAAACGGGTTCGTAAGCAATGATAACGTTTTTAAGCTCTTCTTCAGTAACTCCCTGAAGCGCAACTTTAGTCTGCTTGCCAACGATTTCAAAGGTTACGCCCTGTTCTCTTTCTTCAAGAACCTCGCCAACGCAAAGGATAACGGTAAGTCCGTTATCAAGAGCTGCACGAACTCTTTTGTTAACTGTTTCATCGGTTTCGCCGAAATACTGGCGTCTTTCACTGTGGCCGATGATAACATAGGGAACGCCCATAGCCTT
>JAFUZY010000174.1 GCA_017476375.1 Eubacterium sp. | reverse complement strand
GCAATATCCTTGTTATTTTGCACTCTTTTTCAACAATTAGGTGGAAAATCTGTACAAATATTTCTACAATTCTATTTATTTGATAAATATTTTTCCCTAATAACAATTTTGGCTGCCTCACTTCCGTGAGACAGCCCCTTAATCTTAAGTCCTTCAAAGGCGTTCGGCGAAGCGTCATAGAGGCGCTGCGAAACAGAAACCGAAGAAATATCTTTTATTGCAAAAGCATTCTTTTTTATGCTTTTAACCCTTTTTCCAAGAAGCTTTTCGGGAACAACAACCTCTTTGTTTTCTTCGATATATTCCTTAATAACAACATGATTGTTGTATTCATCAACAAGCCATCCGTCCACCTTAACGCTGAAGCAAAAGCGCTTGATAAGATATTCATCAAGAACCTCTTCGGTTAGGTCACCGAAGAGAGGACCCGTTACGCATTCGTGTATCTGAATCATTCCTGCAAAGTTATTTTCAATGAAAACGGGCTCATTCTCACAATCAATTGCAATATCCCACGAAACCATCCTGATATAGGGGATTCGGCTATGCATTTCCTTAACCATTGAAACAGCCTTTTCATAGTTTGGAACATACAAATCCTGATTAAGGTCAAGCCCGGACGGCAGAACCGTTATTCGCTCATGCTCATGAGTAAACGCCCATCTGCAACATTTTCCCGTTTTTGCATCCAGCCCTATAAGAGAGCCGCCCTGCGAATAATTGTCAACCTCGTTTCCCTTCTTTCCGACACGGATGAGTGAAGCAAGAATATGCACCTCGTCCTTCCATAAAAACGATGTTATTCTAAGTGTGTTTACTGATGAAGGATTAAATTTTTTCATAAATTCGCTCTGTTCGAGCGTTTCCTGAATAACAAAGCCTACCGGACCGAGATAATCTATGGCTTCCTCAACTTTTTCATAGCTTGCGCCCTTTTCAATAAAGAAGATTCCCCTTCCTCCGCCTTTTGTTCTCGGCTTGACAATCATTCTGTGCTGAGCGCTTTCCTTTGCAAGCAGCTGAGTTGCTTCCTGACGGCTAATCAGATTGAAATCGCTATCGGTATAAAAACCGTTCATTTGGCGAAGAACAGTTCGGGGCTGTTTTGCATTTGAGAACAGCAGAGGAAGCATAGCTTTCACCTGAAGAGCCATTCTGAAATCCCAGGGCGCAAATTTTTCCTGAAGATACATTGTTCTGACAACGCTGGGAAGGTGCCTGACTTCAACCTTTCCCCGCCTGTTTTTAAACGCCTTGAAGGATTTGAAATCAATATCGGGATAGGCAAAGCTGTATTTATCCCAAAACTCGTGGATTTTTTTAATCTCCTCGGGCGTAAGCTCTTCGTCGTCGGGAAGTTCGTATAATTCATCCGAGCGATACGCATTACGAACCTTATTATAAAACTCCTCGTGCACTTGGGCGGCATTGTTTTTTTCTTCCCTGATTACATCGCTTTTCTCTTTATTGAATACTTTTGACTTTTTTCCTTTTCCAAACATAGTTTCAGCACCCCCTCTGATTTCCATAATGCGTTTCAAAAATCTATAAGCAATATCCGAATTTAAAAACGCCCGTCCTTTATTGCCACGCTATAAAAATTTGACTGAATTTAACTGTTTAAATTTTACCATACAGATAAAATAATATCAACAATGCAAAAAACAAAGCAGAGGCGCAAACTGAACCTCTGCTTTAATAGTGATTCTTTATTGCTTTTTATAAACAGAATTGCCGCCATCAATAGCAGTCATTGTGTCACCGTCCACTTCAAAAACAAAAGTGTTGCCAATTGATGTTCCGCCCGCCATGGCTTCCCATGAGATTTTAAAAGCATCATCTTCTATTGTCCACTGATACTCTGAATATGTCGTACCGTCTTTTTCTTTATATCCTTTTACCAGACCTGCTTTAACGACTTCAAATTTTTGACAATATTCAGGATTGTCAATGGAATAGTTTAATGTAAAACCTGTTCCTGATTCCAACACCCATACTCCTAAACAATCATCAACGGTTAACTCTTTTTTTGAGCCGCCTGAACAACCTGTAAATACAAGTAAAACAAATACAAGTGTCAAACTAATTGAAATTACTTTTTCATAATACCTCTCCTTTTATAATAAAAAAATGCGTACAGCCGAAGCCATACGCACAAAAAACACATGACTCAACTGTCGCCAAACATTTTCACATATTCCGTCAACAAGGATACGCAAATTAGAGCATGCATTTTTATCAAAAGAGATAAAAATAGCGCACCCGAAAGTTGACATATTTATTTGTGAAAATATTTGGCTCTTTCATTTTAGCATAATTACAAAAAATATGCAACAGAAAAAACGCTCGGCAAAACAGCGCTTTGTATTATATTAATGCGGCGCGCCGTGCAGCGGGCGAAACATCCTAACAAATCTTTACTTAACAAGAAAATCAGCAAGGGTTATCAAGAGATAATCCTTGCTGTTTTGTTTTAGCTGCAGCTAAATACAACTAAACTAACAAAAAGCTAAAAAAGTTTGAAAAAACCAACAGTTTTATAAAAAAACACATCATAGCAAAACTCGCAAATGATGTGCTTTTGTGTATTTTAATTCACTTTTGACAATTTGTTTAAATCAAGATCATATATCTTTTTATTACCTAAAGTTTCAATACGTATTATTCCCATTTCTTCGAAATGATTAAGCGCTTCTTTTACGGTGTTATATGATTTTCCCACAACTTTGCATATTGAGTTTATTGCCATACCCTCATCATCAAACAATGCAACCAATAGCAAAAGATACGCAATATTGTATTCTGTTTCCCTCAGATTTAAGTGCTTAATTTTTGACAGGTAATATTTATAATTTGTTAATCGCTCATCAATATCTTCAACAAGTTCTTTTTCAGCCTCCAAAACGAATTCCAAAAACTGAATAATAAAGGGTGTTATATCTCCCATGTTTCTCGGGGCGTTTGTGTCTGCAAACATATCATAATAACGCTTTTGATGTTTCTTTATGATATATGAAAACTTATACGCTACCAAATGATTCAGATTTTTTGAAATAACATAACTGCTGATAAAACGGTCCGTCCTCCCGTTCCCGTCATAAAAAGGATGTATATATGCAAACAGGTAATGAAAAACAGCAGCAGATACCAAATAATTAACACTATCGTCATTAAGGACGCTGAGAGCGCTTGTCATTGAATTTATAATTCTGTCTTCCGGATATAAGCCTTCATGAATAACTTTACCGGTTGATGTGTGAACATTAACCGGGTCTTTTCGAAATATTAATCCATCCGGAGCATTGTCCTTATCTTCTTCAATAACTTCCTTTAAAACCAACTCGTTATAAAGATTTCTGATATCTTCGCAATTCTCAAGCTTTATTTCTTCATTTGTCTGAAATTTCAGATACTTACTGATAAGCCCGTTAAATCTTCCTTTATCAACACCCTTGCTTATTTTTTTATATGTTTCCCTGATTTCTTTTTTGGTTGAATAAACGCTTTCAATATCGTTGGTTTGTTTTATTTCATCAATGAGCAGTTGGATAGTGTATTGTTTAAGAGCAACATCAGGCAGGCTTTCAACCTTTTGATTCAGAACCCTGTCAACACTCATAATCTTTGTGATTAACAGCAATATCTCCTGATTTGTTAAATAAAACGCAACATTATCCGATATTTTGAAATCCAATACAGTTGAGCATTCATTATGAATACGACTCTGATATGTTTTTAAATAATTTGAATAATCCTTAAAGCTCAGTTTAACCAAAGATAAATAGTCCATCTTGCTTTCCTCCTTTCTTTTTGATTATTATAATACACAAAAAGTGAAAAGTAAACCCTATTATTTTACTTTTTAATTTCAAATTTCAACATTTTTGAAATAATATCGACATATTTTTTCAGTTTTATTTCAAAATTTGCTTGTTTTTTCATATTTTTCAAGAATTTGTCACAAAACAATTAGACACATCATGGGCGAAAGCCCTGAAACGATGTGTCTGACAAAAAACGGGAGGGCACAGAGACCCTCCCAAAATACTTATTGGATTATTATGCTTATTTGCTTGCTTCTTCAACTGAAACTTAAAATCGTGTATTTTAGCCATTTTACACCTCAAAATGTAGGAATAGTGTAGGAACGGAAAGCGTCTCTGACCATGCGCCAACCTCTACAGAACACGATTGCGTGCTAATAGTATTATAAAGCAATCACCATAAATAGTCAAGGGGTGTGTCGGGAATCGAACCCAAAGCCGTAAATATTGGCGGCAGGGGTCAGTCTGCCGAGGGTAAATCCAACGCGTGATATTCTTCGCAAATCATTTTTAAAGGAGATAACTTATGAACAAAAACAATCAGACGGCTGCTAATCTGCCACACCCATAAAAGCGCCCCGGAGGGCGCAATAATTATTTAAAATTTCCTACTTCCCAATAAGCTTCTCTTCCGGTTGCAGGTATGTAAATTTTATCCACTGTTGCCGAATAATGGCTTATTACTTTAAAAGTGGTATTAGACTTATAAGAATAAACTGTTCCCGAAAGTGTTGGCTTTGAATAGAGATTTGTCGAGTCCGTAAACTTATAGGTTTTGCCGACTTCTGTGCTATAAGCGATTACTATCGTTGGTTTCTTAGAACTAAGGTAATCCGAATCAACCCATTCATTTTCACCTATTCTGCTCCAACCATTTTTAGTTTCATATACGGACACTTTGGTGCCTCGTTTAAGCGTTTTTACAATAACACCTTTAAGGCTTGGTTTATTTCGGACATTAAGCCTTCCGGATTTAGTATTAACATACATTGTTTTTGTCTTCGTTTTACTAACATCCGGTTTTGCTTTAGTAGTTGTCTCGAAATCCTTTCTTGCTTCTTCGCTATCATTTGAATAAATCCAATACTGCTTGACTGCACCGTATTTCTTAAAGTTTGATTCGGTCACATATGCGATATTGCCATCTGTTTTGACAGCGGCGGCTCGTCTTGATGCGGTAGTGAATTTACCTACATAGTAATATGGGTCACAAACTGTAATAACCCCATCCTTATCACCGGCAAGGAAAATATAATGTCCTCCAGTGGTAAATAAACCGCTTCCGCAGGATGCTACAACAAAATAATCAGCTTCTCCATCCTTATTTTTATCCTGTTTAAGATAAGAGGTCATAGTGCTGAAAGACGAGGTAGAATGATACTCATTAAAATCGAAATAATCTGCAATAAAAGGCCATGCGTTCCAAGCAGTGCCATTATTAGTGGTTCGCATATTATTATCTTTGAATAACTGAGCTGTTGCAGGAGGTATAATTACACCTTTTGATGCTGTAATAACCATAGCGGCAGATGTGGGACCACATCCAGAAGACCTTATGGTTTGAGATTTATCGCCGTGGTTTGAATACATAATAGAGCCCCAACGACTATCTGCCTGAGAATAATATGTAAGTTTTGGAGCACCAGAAAGCAGGTTCTTACCTGATTTATCATTTGTGCCGTCATAAGAAATATTTTCCTGCTCAATAACACCGTCAGTTTCAAGAAGCCCTTCATCATTTATCTGTTTCTCTTCGGACGGAGGAGCAACAAGAACATCGTTTGTTTCAACGCTCTCATCATTCTCAATCTGCTCTTCAACTGATTCCACAATTTCAAGCAGTTCGTCCGAAACAGTAACTTCTTCAATAACCGTGCTAGCCTCTGTTGTAGTGACAGTAGTGGTTTCCTTTTCAGGAGCATTATCATATTCAACGATAACATAACCACCGCTGAAGATTACAAGAACAGCTATGAGAGCAGCGATTACTTTCTGTGTGATTTTCTTATCCTTCATTCTCGTTTACCTCCGTTTCTGAACCTATAAGAATGCAGTCATCATTTCCGCTTTCAATAAGCAGAGCGTTTACATCAGCTCTATATTTAGCATAAATATCAGTGTTGATGAAATAAGCTGCATACTTTTGGCGAGCATTTTCAAGGCTGGTTGCTTTAGCTTTAATAATGCTATTAGCAATGAATTTCACCATATCTCACACCTCCAGATTCGGAATTACATCAGTTAAGATGGTATCGATTGTTTCTCTGAGATTTTCATTTTCTTCTTCAAGCTTCTGAAATCTCTCATTTTGCTCTTTTTCATAAGCTTCGACTTCCTTAGCCATATCCTTATCACCAGAAGCTCTGGCCGCAAGGTATTCAACAAGAGTCATAAATATCAATCCTCCTTTAACCTGTAACTATAATAGGTTCGTGGATAATCGCTCTTCCTTCAGAACGAGCATAAATACGAATACCGAGAGCAACACCATTTTCAGCTGTAAGCTCTGAGGTATCAACGGTTTCACCGATGGTAACCCTAACCCACTCAGGTTCCGAATCATTATAGTTGACACAAATATCAACTTCAGGATAACCCTCTAAACAGTCTTCATAAGGCAACATTACCTTTAAACAAGACGGAACCTCTTCAAGAGAACCCATATATTTAGTAATACCAGCTTCTCTGTAAGGTTTATCGGGATCAGGAAGAAGATAAACTGTTTCCTCCGTAGAGTCGGAAACGAGGGTAGAAGGATTAAACGACAAAGCGGGACGCAGCCAGTTGTTGGCGCTAGTAGCACTGTAGTCGTTGGCGTTGCCATTGTAGTAGCAGATACGAAACTGAGAGGCCGAGCCCGGAGAACGCAACCAAGCGCTGACAGTTGTACCACTCTCATTCGTAGCGATTCTTGCCGTATTTCCGTCAGTTGTTCCTTTCCAAGCTTTGAAAACATCAAGATAACTCGGTCCTTCGGTGGAACCACCATAGCCATATTCTGTATAAGACAAAATAAAGCATTTTCTTGCGATTTCTGTAATATCTCCCGTATTTTCATCTTTAACCTTAATAGATGTAGACGAGAGAGCATTTCTTGTAGCAGCATTAAATCTTGATAAGAAGCCTGTTGACTCATTTTCAAGCCATAAATCAGCCTCACATCCATCATAGTGAGCTACATTTGATGAATGCATTCTTCTCTGTGTTGAAGCATTACATCTTAAAAGCATCGGCAATCTGTTTTTCCGACAACCCTTGCCTTTTTAGACTTTCTACTCGAACAAGAAAATCTCCCCCTCTTTGGAAAGGATGTGTTCCAGACCCCCATGGAAATCTTCCGGAATGACCTCCATCAAGATGGCCAACACCTTCGTGTTCTAAATATTTATCCATTAAATTACCCCCTTTGCACTTTCATATTTATTTAAGACTTTATCATCAGAAACAATCTTGTTCATTATTTTGGTTATTTCTTCCGGTGTAGGTTCATAAACAAGAATTTCATCATTCTGATATAACCTTAAATATATTGAAATATCTTCGGGTTTGATATGATATTCCAAACAAAAAAGAGCAGCATAAATCATTAACTGCTCCATATGCGCCGGGGTTTTACCAGATTTATAATCGTGAATTCGTAATATATTATTTCGAAAACAAATGGTGTCGGCAGTGCCGAAACAAAACTCTGAATAATATAATGGTTGCTCAGGAGTCATCTTAAACCCTATAGCATCATTGACATACATATTCAAAGTCTTTTTACTTCTAGGAAGCTTCTGACCCAGTATGATGCATCGAGCTGCAAAATCATGTAACATAGTTCCTTGTTCTGTAGCCCTATGATTAGAATAAGCTTCTAAGAGTTTGTCATTATTATAATTTAGCCAATGATATTTACTGGCTCCTAAAAAAGCATGACGACCTTCAAGATCGGAGTGCCTGTTGAAGTTCATTTAACACTTCCTCCTTATTATCCGGAGAGACAAACCTTGAAAAAGACATCTCATCCATTTTATTAACATAATATTCTTGGTTAGGTTGTCTTTTTGCTTTTTCGCTTTTTTTACATTCTAAAGTAGCCCATCGGTCTTTATATAAAACAGTTAAATCAGGTATTCCCTGAATATATCCAGCATCGTTTTTCATTACAATACTTCCAGGCAACGCTTCTTTAATCTCTTTTATCAGCTTAGACTGAAAAGCATTCTCTTTCATATAATCATCTCCTAAAATAAAAAAGAGAAAGTAAATGCCAAAATGGCTATTTTATCCTTCTCTCTTCATAAAAGGGGATGTTTTTTTGGCGTAAAAAACAAAAAGAAAAAGTCTATGCTTCCATAGACCTTAACATTTATAATTCTTGAACTGTGTCACAATATGGGCATTTTACTGATTTACCTTGTATTCCGGTTATAACAGCGCCGCATCCTTTACAGTTTTTTGAAATCGGTTTGTTTACTGCTTGCTCTTGAGGTTTTATTCCAAAAGCATTCTTAAAAGCATTAACTGTTCCTGCTATCTTATCGGCAATTTGTTCGCTACCTTTGATAGCATTCCCTGATTGAAATACAACTTCATTACCAGTTAGTAATTTATTAATAGCATTAATGAATTTTTGTGCATCCTCTACTTCATAATATTCAAAAGACATTGTTTTATTTTTCAGATATATTAACAAAGCATCGTATTCAGAAGTATTGATTTTTACTTGCGGTATTCCATCATAAATTTTAATCCTATCAACTTTTATTTTTTCTAGAGGAAAGACTTGTTTACCGTGAAACAAGGAGCGTTTTGGATCCCTAGCCCAAATTAAATATTCATTTGTTAACATTAGTTCGCCATCCATAAACTTTCCAGTTTTCTTATCTTCAAGAGAAACATAAAAAGGCTCAACTAAAACAACCTCATCACTGCCAAGTTTATATTCTTCCATAATCTCAACTCCTTTACTCAATTATACATAGTTCCATAACGGTTTTCAACCAATTTTCACGTAAAACTTGTAAAATGGTCAAAAGCCCACTTTTTTTTCTATATTTATATATAATTATTACATTTATACATCTCGCATTAATTTAAAAAATAAGTGGGCAAGTGGGCAAAAAGCCCTGAAACTCGCATAAATACTAGGTTTTTTAGTGGACACTTTCGAAATAAAAGTGGGCAGAAAGCGGGCAAATGGCCACTTTTGCGTCAAATTTTAGCTATTTTTCGAGCCTAGTTTTTCACAAAAATGACCAAAACCCAAATAAAAGTGGGCAATGCCCGGTTTTAAAAAATCAAAAGTGGGCAGAAAAAATCATTCAACGTCCGTAGCCTTCTCAGAGAATATGATAGAATTCCTACCTTCCAATATGTCTTTTCTGGCATAATACCATTTAACATCTACAACATCTTGATGAGACATACCAAGAAATAGTCCGTAAGGATTCGATGAATTTCTTTTTCTAATGGCTCTATCTCTAAAATATAAAGCCCCTACTCTTATAAGATCTGACATAGATATGTTATATTCTTTTGATAAAGCCTTAAGAAATCTATGTTCATCTGGAGTTAGTCGAAGTCTATATTGAACTTCATGAATCGGTTCGGATGACTTCGGTCTTCCTCTTCTATTGCTCATTTTCTGTCTCCTTAGATAAAAATATTGTTTATAATTATCTTTATTAAAGACTGTTCCACATTCACTGCACATAAATTCAATTTCATCATTAATCACACGAAAAATCAAGAATGGATGATGACATATTGGGCAAGAGAATCCTTGAATGTTTTCAAACCAATTGTCCATCAATAACACCTCCTACAGTAAGGCATATTCTTTTTGAAATATGGTTGATAATGATATTTACGACACTCATTCATAACAAAATGATATGTTTTATAACTGTAGGGAAGATTTTCCTGAGCTACTAATAATTTTGCAACATATCTTATAAGGTCTTTAATTGAATTAATTATTTCTTTAATACTCTCAATCAATCTTTGAAAACCTTTATATAATATTTCTTTATTCACTCTTAAACATCTCCTTTATGACTTGGAAGCAGATATTACTGTTACTGAACTATACGACAAGTGGACCGAAGCGTATTTCAAAACTCTTAAAAGTGAATCGAGTATAAGAACTATAACATCTGCTTGGAAATACTGTTCGTCCGTATACAATATGAGAGCAAAGGACATTCGAGCAAGACATATTAAAGGATGCATGGATAACGGAACTGCAATAATAAAAGGAAAAGAACAGCATCCTTCTCCCGGTGTTCAATCCCGTATTAAGTCCTTATTTAATCTTATGCTTGATTACGCCGTCGAATACGAAATAATTGATAGAAATTATGCTCGAACATTCGATGTATCAGATGATATCCTTAATGAAACAAGCGAAGCTAAACGAGGACATATACCATTTACCGAAGATGAAATGAATAAATTATGGGATAATCTGAATCGCATTCCATATATCGATATAGTTCTGATTCAATGTTATTCAGGATGGAGACCTCAAGAACTTGGATTAATAAAGCTCGAAAATGTTGATTTGGAGAACCGTACCTACATTGGAGGTATGAAAACTAATGCAGGAACAGATAGAATTGTTCCGATACATGATAAAGTCTACAATTTAGTTAAAGCCCGATACGAACAAGCTATGGAACTTGGCAGCGAATATCTTATAAATTGCACTGATTCCAAAACCCATAGCAAGACTAAATTACAATTTACTTATGACAAATATCGTCAACGATTCATAACTATTGTAAATAGTCTTGACTTAAATTCTGACCACAGGGCTCACGATGGGCGAAAGCATTTTATAACTATGGCTAAGAAATATAACCTTGATGAGTATGCTATCAAGTATATAGTCGGTCATACTATAAGCGATATTACAGAAAAAGTATATACAGAACGAGATATAGAATGGTTAAAATCGGAAATGCAAAAAATAAAATGACTTGTAGGAACGGCGATGTAGGAATAATGTAGGAATAGTGTAGGAACCGACTGCTATTTCTAGCATTCCTACACCTCTACAAACAACGAAAACCCCCGTAAAAACGAGGGTTTTTATCATTTTGATTTATTTGCTTGCTTCTTCAACTGCAACTGCGCATGCAACGGTTGCGCCAACCATCGGGTTGTTACCCATACCGATGAGACCCATCATTTCAACATGAGCCGGAACTGATGAAGAGCCTGCGAACTGAGCGTCGCTGTGCATTCTTCCCATAGTATCGGTCATACCGTATGATGCAGGGCCGGCAGCCATATTATCGGGGTGAAGAGTTCTTCCTGTTCCGCCACCTGATGCAACCGAGAAATATTTCTTTCCTTTTTCAACACATTCTTTCTTATATGTTCCTGCAACAGGGTGCTGGAAACGGGTTGGGTTGGTTGAGTTACCTGTGATAGAAACATCAACGCCCTCTTTCCACATAATTGCAACGCCCTCTGTTACGTCGTTTGCGCCATAGCAATTAACCTTTGAACGAAGGCCTGTTGAATAAGCCTTGCGGAAAACTTCCTTAACCTCGCCTGTGTAGTAATCCATTTCGGTTTCAACATAGGTGAAGCCGTTTACTCTTGCGATAATCTGAGCAGCGTCTTTTCCAAGACCGTTGAGGATAACGCGGAGAGGCTGTTTTCTTACCTTGTTTGCTTTTTCGGCAATACCGATTGCGCCTTCTGCAGCTGCGAAAGATTCGTGACCTGCAAGGAATGCAAAGCACTCTGTATCCTCTTCAAGAAGCATTTTGCCGAGGTTGCCGTGGCCAAGACCAACTTTTCTCTGGTCTGCAACTGAACCCGGAATACAGAAGGACTGAAGTCCCTCGCCGATTGCAGCAGCAGCGTCAGCAGCCCTTGTTGCGCCCTTCTTGATTGCGATTGCGCAGCCAACTGTGTATGCCCACTTTGCGTTTTCAAAGCAGATGGGCTGGATTCCCTCAACTATTTTGTAAGGGTCGAATCCCTTCTCAAGGCAGATTTCTCTGCACTCTTCGATTGATTTAATGTCGTACTGAGCGAGAACTGCAAGGATTTGCTTTTCTCTTCTTTCATATGATTCAAATAAAGCCATTTTCAAATCCTCCTTACTCTTTTCTCGGGTCGATAACTCTTACTGCGTCGTCAACTCTTCCGTACTGACCCTGAGCTTTTTCAAAAGCTGTGTTTGCATCGTCGCCGGCTTTGATGAAATCCATCATCTTGCCGAAGTTAACGAATTTATATCCGATAATCTAGTCTTCATCATCAAGAGCAATTCCTGTGATATATCCATCGGTCATTTCAAGATAACGGGGTCCCTTTGCAAGTGTTCCGTAAAGGGTTCCAACCTGTGAGCGAAGGCCCTTACCAAGGTCTTCAAGTCCTGCGCCAACAACAAGACCGTCCTCTGAGAAAGCACTCTGAGTTCTTCCGTATACTATCTGAAGGAAGAGTTCTCTCATAGCTGTGTTGATTGCATCGCAAACAAGGTCTGTATTAAGAGCTTCAAGAATTGTTCTTCCCGGAAGAATTTCAGAAGCCATAGCTGCTGAATGGGTCATACCCGAACAGCCGATTGTTTCAACAAGTGCTTCCTGAATAACGCCCTCTTTAACATTAAGAGTGAGCTTGCAGGTTCCCTGCTGAGGTGCGCACCAGCCAATACCGTGGGTAAATCCGGAAATATCTTTGATTTCCTTTGCCTTAACCCACTTAGCCTCCTCGGGAATCGGAGCTGCGCCGTGAGCAACGCCCTGTGCAACGGGGCACATTGTTTCAACTTCATGTGAATAAATCATTTCGTTTACTCCTTTGTTTTATTGTAAATTAATATAAAAAACTTTATACCGCTCATATTATAGCAATGTTGGAGGTATATTTCAACAACTTTTTTAGTGTTAAGAGTGAAGAGTGGAGAGTGGAGTTTCGGGTGCTGCGCACGGCAATTATATAATCGTCGCTTGCGACCAAAAATTCGTAATTCGTCACTCGTAATTCGTAATTAACAAAAACGGCTCAAATGAGCCGTTTTGTTAGTCAATCTCAACTATCCATCCTTCGGGAGCTTCGATTGTTCCCATCTGGATTCCTGTTAAGGTTTCGTATAATTTCTTTGTAATCGGTCCCATCTCTTCCATACCTGAGGGGAAGCAGATTTCTTCGCCGTGGTTAACAATTTTGCCAACAGGTGAAATAACGGCTGCAGTTCCGCAAAGACCGCATTCCGCCATATCCTTAACCTCTTCAAGAGTAACCTCGCGGTGTTCAACTGTTAAACCGAGATATTTTTCAGCAACAATCATAAGTGAACGGCGGGTTATTGAGGGAAGAATTGAGTTTGATTTCGGGGTAACAATCTTTCCGTCCTTTGTAATGAAAAGGAAGTTTGCGCCGCCTGTTTCCTCAACCTTTGTTCTTGTTGCAGGGTCGAGATACATATTCTCATCAAATCCCTTGTTATGAGCATCAACAATATTATGAAGGCTCATAGCATAGTTAAGACCTGCTTTAATATCGCCTGTTCCGTGAGGAGCGGCACGGTCTAAATCTGAAACGCGGATTGTTATCGGCTTTGCGCCGCCCTTGAAATAAGGACCAACGGGTGTGCAGAACATTCTGAACTGATATTCATCGGCAGGCTTAACGCCGATTACTGCATTTGAGCCAAACATAAACGGGCGGATATAAAGGGTTGCGCCGCTTCCGTATGGTGGAACCCATGCGGCATTTGCCTTAACAACTGCCTTAACAGCCTCGATAAATTTTTCCTCGGGGAAAACAGGCATTTCAAGTCTTTCGCAGGAATCCTTCATTCTTGACGCGTTGAGGTCGGGACGGAAGCAAACTATTTTGCCGTCTGCGGTTGTATACGCCTTTAAGCCTTCAAAACAGGTCTGGGCATACTGCAAAACGCCTGCGCATTCGGTTATAGTTATTGTTGCGTCCTCGGTTAAAACGCCGTCGTCCCACTTGCCGTCTTTGAAATTGGCAACAAATCTGTAGTCAGTCGGCATATAGCCGAAGCCGAGTGAGCCCCAATCAATGTTTTTCTTTTCCATTATTAGTCCTCCTTATATTTATGCGAATATTTATACATTTGTTATTATACGCCTGTGCACTTTATTTTTCAATAGGTTTTTTTAGAGTGTGAAGAGTGATTGCTTTCAACTGAAGTAAAGAGAGTGCGTCTATTCGTACGCCTCGTCTATCCTCAACTGATGTAAAAAGGCAACGTCTATTCGTCCGCCATGGGGACAACGACCAACGGTTCCCAAAATTTGTTATCGGCTTGGAGTGCCGACAAATTTTG
>JAFUZY010000173.1 GCA_017476375.1 Eubacterium sp. | reverse complement strand
TGCCAACCTCTTCAAGAGTTTTAGGATTGCCGTCGTCAAGTCCGAATCTGAGTGAAAGAACCTTCTCTTCTCTCAGCGTTAGGGTTTTTAAAACCTCTGCAAGCTGTTCTTTAAGAAGGCTCATTGACGCTGCGTCAGCAGGAGCAAGAGCGTCGTCATCGGGGATGAAATCGCCAAGATGCGAATCCTCCTCTTCACCGATTGGAGTTTCAAGCGAAACGGGGTCCTGCGCAACTCTCAGAATTTCGCGAACCTTGTCAACGGGCATTTCAAGGTATTCGGAAATTTCTTCCGGAGTTGGCTCATGTCCGCTTAAGTGAAGAAGCTGGGACTTTGCCTTTTTAACCTTATTGATTGTTTCAACCATATGAACCGGAATTCTTATTGTTCTTGCCTGGTCGGCAATTGCTCTTGTTATTGCCTGCCTAATCCACCAGGTTGCATAAGTTGAAAATTTAAAACCCTTAGTGTAATCAAACTTTTCAACAGCCTTGATAAGACCGAGATTTCCCTCCTGAATCAAATCAAGGAACTGCATACCTCTTCCGACATACCTTTTTGCAATGCTGACAACAAGACGAAGGTTAGCCTCCGCAAGTCTTTTCTTAGCCTTTTCATCATTATCGGAAATCTTGATTGCAAGCTCGATTTCCTCTTCAGCGGTTAACAGCGGAATTCTTCCTATTTCTTTAAGATATACTTTCACGGGGTCGTCCATTGCCGCATTATCGTTAACGGCAATGGAATCAACGCCGTCCGTTTCTTTCGGAAGGTCAACCTCAAGGGTTATGCCGTCGAGTGTTTCTGCTGAAAAGTCATCAATAATATTGATGTTTGCAGCTTCAATCTGCTCATTGAGCTTTTCAAGCTCATCAACGTCCATATCAAGCTCAACGATTAAATTATCAATCTCCTGAGCTGTTAAATGACCGGACGCCTTACCTTTTTCAATAAGCTTTTTAAAAGCTGCCTGTTTTCTCTCCTCACCCTGTGCTGCGTTACTCATATTTTTCTCCATATACCTTCTCCTCTGATTTTAGTATAGTTTGTTTATCTATCTGTTTTTTTAAATAAATTTCTGAAATCGTCATCATTCATCGACGACGTGTCAGTAATTGATTTTTTATCAAATTCTTCATCAAGAATCTTTAAGCAGTCTTTAAATTCCTTTTTTGCGTCAAGACTGTTGTTGCTTCGTGCAATTATTCCCGAGAGCAAACCCATCTCGCTGTCTGAAAGCAGTGATGAATAATTTATAAGCTCGGTTGATAAGCCGTTATTAATTTTATCAACGGTGATTTTAAATGTGTTTCTGATGAAGCCTGCGCTCAGCTCTTCATCATTAAATCCGTTAAGCAGCTTGGCGCAGTCGGGATACAGCAAAAGAATTCCGAGAAGCCTTTGCTCCGCCTTTATCTGACGGGTTGAAGCAGAGCTTGTCATTTCCTGCTTTCTGTTATCCCTTATGCTTTGATTAACAATTGATTTATATTCGTTGGAGCTTGTCCTTCTCTTATATCTTCTCTTGTAATCATTGAACTGAGTTTTAATACTTCGCTTTTCAACTCCAAGCTCTTCGGAAAGTCGAGAAATATATAAATCCTGTTCAATCGGAGACGCGTTTACAAGAAGTTTAATGCTCTCGTTTATAAAATCAATCTTGCCCTGAGTTGTGCTTAGATTATATTTATCTTTTAAACTGACTATTGCAAATTCAAGCTCATTCGACGCACCTTCAAGCATTCCCTTGGAGCGTTCTTTACCAAGATTTTTAATAATCTCATCGGGGTCTTTGCCGCCGCTGAGAACGGGTATTTTAATTTTAACATCGGTCTGAGAAAAAAGCGAAACGGCTTTTGCTCTTGCCTTTTGACCTGCTTCGTCAGCGTCGTATGCCAAAATAACCTCTTTTGCATATCGGCTGATTAATCTGACCTGCTCGGGAGTTAAAGCAGTTCCGCATCCGGCAACCGCATTCGTGAAGCCTGCTTGAT
>JAFUZY010000172.1 GCA_017476375.1 Eubacterium sp. | reverse complement strand
GAGTTCTCGGTTTACTCGGCTGCGCCTCAAACAATAAGTATAGTTGATGTTATTAAAAATTTAGGGGAGGGGGTCTTTGCACCTCAAGCCGCAACGTTATTTTTGTGTAAATAGTGATTAAATAAAACAATATAAACTATTGACATACGGAACGCTTATTTGCGTTCCCCTAGAACTCGGAACTCGGGGCTCGCAACTCGCAACTACCTTATTTTGAATTTATTATATTGATTTATAATTATCTTTCTGTTATAATATCTATTTGAATATTGAGCGGAGAGAGATATGAAAAAGTTTATTAAAAAAAGCCTCATAACGCTTCTTTGCGTTTGCTTTGCAGCAGGCGTTTTCTCATCATGCTCAAAAAGCGATAAGCCGATAGATTTTATTTATCCCTTTTCGGGAGATGTAAATAGCTACGACCCTCAGGTTGCGTCAACATCCGATGAATTTCTCATTGTTGAAAACACTTTCGAGGGTCTTGTTCGCATTAACGATAATGGCGAAGTAAGACCGGGCGCTGCTGAAAGCTGGAGTGTAAGTCCCGACGGAAAAACATATACCTTCAAAATTAAGAAGGGACTTAAATGGGATATAAGAACAGATAAATACACCCAGGGC
Source organism: Eubacterium sp. (assembly GCA_017476375.1). Lineage (GTDB taxonomy): Bacteria > Bacillota > Clostridia > Oscillospirales > Acutalibacteraceae > Eubacterium_R. The sequence goes on along the minus strand of JAFUZY010000172.1, from coordinate 2,630 downwards.
GAAAAGAAGGGCGAGTTCCGCGACAGCCGTTTGCAGATGCTCGGATATGAGTTTAACCCCGATATAACCGCAAAGGATTTTGTTTTCGGACTCAGAAGGGCGGTTGACCCAAAAACCGAATGTCCGCTTTTTTCTTCACTTTCTTCAATTGTTAACGCAGTTGAAATAAACAGCGGCAAGAAGAAGGTTGAAACCCTCGGCGTTCAGGCTGCTGATGACTACACTCTTGTTATCAAGCTTCGCGGAGCGGATGACTCCTTTATGCAAACTCTTTCCTGCGCAGCGGCAATGCCCTGTAATGAAGAGTTTTTCAATGCAACAAAGGGCAGATACGGACTTTCAACAGAATACACTCTTTTCAACGGTCAGTTTTATGTTAATCAGATTCTTGAAAGCTCATATCTGCTGAAGCAAAACGAGTATTACACAGGACCAAGTCCAACGAAAGCAACCGAGCTGACTTTGAAAATGCCCGATGAGGAGGAAAGCGACAATATCGTTGAAAGACTTACGAGCGGATATTATGATGCTGCGTATATTTCCTCTTCACAAAGCGAACAGTTTTCGGTTGACTCAGGCTTGACTTTCACCCCGTATAACGACACAACGCTATGCTTCGTCTTTAACACTAACGGTGAGATTTTTCAGAGTAAACTTATGCGTCAATCTTTCTGCCTCGGCTTCTCAAGAGAAGAGAAAACGGGTAAGAAATACTATGCTCCTGCAAAGAATTTAACTCCGTCCTCCTGCAAAATAGGTTCAAAAACGGCGAAGAATTTAATCGGCGAAACTGTTAAAAAACAGGATACCGAAAAGAGCATTGAGCTTTTTAAAAAAGGTCTTGAAATAATTGATAAGAGTGATATAACCGTAAGCGTTTTAACAACCCCGGAATATGAGGAAACCGCAAAGCTGATGCTTCAGGGAATTCAAAGCGGAATAGGCGCTCAGACAAGAAATAAAAGCGGCGAACAGATAAGCTTTACGCTTAAGGTTAAAACCCTTGAAAGCGGTGAATTTAAAACAGCAATGGCAAAGGGCGAATATGATATTGCGTTTGTGCCGTTTAAAGCAACCTCTGATTCCGCCATATCCTTCCTTAAAAACTCTTTCTCATCACGCAGCGGAATTGATACAAAGAAATTTGAAACGGCGCTTTTAAATGCTGAAAAAAGCTCTGATACAGAAAAAAAGGGAGAGTATATCAAGCAGGCTGAAAAGACAGTTATTGAATCCTACTGCGTTTTTCCGATGCTCTGGCAAACAAATTATTTTGCTCAGGCAAAGGGAGTGAGCGGAGTTGATTTTCATACGGGAACAGGAAGGGTGAGCTTTGTTAATGCCGATAGAAAAGAATAAAAAAAACGCAGTCATTTTCTGGATTTTAACTGTTCTTTGTATGGGCGTTATCTTCTTTCTTTCATCAAGAACGGCTGATGAATCGGCGAGCGAAAGCTCAAGAATACTGGAATTTCTGATTTCAGTCTTCGGCGAAGGCTTCTTTACTGACTTTATAGTCAGAAAAGCTGCTCATTGCCTTGAATTTGCAGGACTCTGTTTTCTTTTTAATTTCTCGTTCTATTTCAGCTTTGAAGAGCCGAAAAGAATACTGTCCGTTGTTTTAACCTCGCTTTATGCCGTAACGGACGAGGTTCACCAGATATTTGTTGAAGGGCGCTCCTGCGAGGTGCGCGACTGGGCTATTGATACCGCCGGCGCTTTCCTCGGACTTTTAGCGTTTATTATGATAATGTTAGTTTTTAAAAAGATATTGACAGCAAAATCGGATAGTTATAATATAGGTGAAATTGATTGAGTGAAGCGAGAAAACGAAATTCGTACTTTGTAACTCGAAATTGCTTCAACTAAGGAGAAACCAAATGAATGTAATAACTTTCGACAATGAAGAACAAATCGGCATTGCCGCCGGATACTATATGTGCGGTCAGGTACTTCAAAAGCCTGATTCTGTTTTAGGTCTTGCAACGGGTTCAACACCGCTCAAGGCATATAAGCATATGATTGAGTTATACAATAAAAAGGCTGTTGATTTTTCAAGAGTGACAACCTTTAATCTTGACGAATACGTTCACCTTGATGTTAAAGACCGAAACTCTTATCATACCTTTATGTATGAAAATCTTTTCAATCATATCAATATTCCCGAGGAAAACATTAATTTTCTCAACGGTAATGCCGAGGATTTAGACGCCGAGTGCCGTGAATATGAAAAGAAAATCAAGAGGGCAGGGGGCATTGATATTCAGCTTCTCGGAATCGGTTCAAACGGACACATTGCTTTCAATGAGCCTGCCGACAGTTTTCAAAGATGGAGCCATGTTGTTGATCTTAAAGAATCAACAATTAAGGATAACAGCCGATTTTTTGATAATATTAATGATGTTCCGACTCGTGCGGTAACAATGGGTATCGGCTCAATTATGCAGGCAAAAAGAATATTGATTATTGCCCTTGGCGAGCATAAGGCTAAGGCTATAAAGCAGCTTATCGACGGTAATGTTACCCCAAGCTGTCCTGCTTCCGTTCTTCAGTTCCATACGGATGTAACGCTTATGCTTGATAAGGGAGCAGCATCTCTTATATGAATTGAAAATTAAGAATTAAGAATT
>JAFUZY010000171.1 GCA_017476375.1 Eubacterium sp. | reverse complement strand
GTCGAGGGCGCCGACCCCTACACTGTGAACGATAACATTCACTTAAAATTGTAGGTGACGGCGCCCTCGACGTCCCGTTATAATCAAGCGCTTGTGTCGCCCGAATTATTCCATTTTCAATTTTCAATTCGCTTGCGGTGGATGAGGTGTTGTGCCTCTTTCCATTAGTTCGGTCAGTCCAACCGTCAAATCAAGGGGACACACCTCTGTGCAAATCTTATCAAAGCGGTTCGGTTAGGGCGAGGAATGTCCCCATTGATTTGAGGGAACGCGCAACGCACTGCTGAATTAACATAGTTAATTTCACGCATAACAAACCTTTCAATTTTTCTCATCAAGCCTCATCGTTTGAATATCGTCTTCAAAGGAATTATAATCATCGGAATATTCATAGTATTCGCAAATGCCATCTTCAGAGATACCTATTATTCTACCGTAAACCTTTTGATTATATTTATTTGACAATCTTTGGGTTAAAACGTTTTCATACATATAGTAATTGTTGTTTATCCAATTATTATATGCCTTTTTGGAAAAGCGTGCTTTAATTGACTTGCTGTAATATGTGCCGTCATCCGGTCCCCAGAAATCCATAAGAACTGTTTTGCCGTTTTTAAACGAAACTATAAGCGATGTTATTTCACAGGAACTGGGACTGATTTCAAAGAGCTTTCCGTCAACAATTGCAGAATACTCAGTATACAGATACATATCAATCTGATATTCATCAAGCTTTTCATCATATGTTACGCCGAAAATATGTTCTCTTACATCCTTTTCATAGTCAAGATATTTATTGTATATCTCATTATCGCAAAATTCATCAATCAAAAACTTATGAAGGCTTTGTTTCTGATCTTCATTCAGCTGTGTGTCTTTTCCTGAAATCGTAAGCAAAAAATTGTTCCCTTTGTATTTAAGCTCGTTATTCTCATACACATAGGTGATAAAATTATTCTTTGATATAGAATCATAGCTCGTATACGAAACATCAGCACCCTGTTCCCATCCTATATCCTGATATTCGTCTTTACATAAGGAAATCATACAGGGAAGAAAAACATTTTTATATTCACGCTTATGGTCTCTTGCTTTTTCCTGTTCTTCCTTGCTAAATAATTCTATGCTCTCTTCATCAAGATCAACTAACAGGTTATTAATATCAAGATATGCCAATCCTTCTTTACGATATTGATAGTAAATTTCTGCGCCATGCAGATTTATTGTAATATCCTGACCTTCACCTCCGTCACAATTTGTTGTAACTATTGCATCTTTGCCAACACTTTTTATCAGTTTTTTGACAAAAACATCGTTGTCATCATTAAAAAACGAATCGGTGTTATCTATAACAGCCTTATCAAGAATATACATTGCATCTCTTGTTTGACTAATCAAAGTCTCCTCAGCTTTAACGGTTGAAAAGACGGTTGCTGAAAATGTGGCTGTTCCGAGAATAAACAGAATCAACAAAGCTATCAAACAGCTATTAATCAGCTTTAAATCCTTGAGGTTGTTTTTGAGCCTTTTTATTCTTATGATAACAAATGCAGCAAGCAAACAACAAACTGACAGAGCTGTTAAAAACGCCGTTAATGAAACAATGTTTTCTGCCTTATTCATATTAAAAAAGTTGGAGCTTGCGGAATCGCTAATGTAGAAACTTTCTGCAACATTTATTCCTTTAAAATATAAAACAGGAAGATTAACAATATAATACGGCGAAAAAAGGCAAACAAAAACCGAGCTCAGCGTTGAAAAAGCTAAACCCACTAATGACCTTTTCTTTATATTTAAAGCCGTAACTAAAAGGCTGATAAGGAATACTATCCATGTATAACAAAACAATTTAAAGCTGATTTGACTTTTATCAAAAGGCGTAAAATAATTAGTTATAGCAGCCAGAATAAAGCATATAACAGATATAATGGAAAGAAAAATCCTTGCTGTATTGCTTTTCACAGAAAACGAATCAAGCTGCTCGCCGACAACATCCGCATCGCCCATTTTTTCCTCTGCCATCTGAAAGGCTCTTTCCTCGTCATATCCGATTTCAGTTAAAAATTCCTTGTTGAAAAGAATATGGTCGCTTAGCTCCGCCTCGGCAATTCTTCTTTGCCTCTTGCTGTCTATGTGAGCAAGAACCCTTTTAACATAGTTAATTTCACGCATAGTTCAAAACCTTTGTAACAGCACCCGAATAAACCTTAAACTCTTCTTTCTTTTCTTTGAGCATTGATTTGCCTTTTCGGGTTATATGGTAGTACCTGCGTTTTCTCGCACCGCCTTCCTCCCAATAGGCTTCAACCGCTCCTGCCTCTTCAAGGGCATGAAGAAGAGGATAAAGTGTTCCCTCCTTCATTGAAAAAACATTTTCGCTTCGCTTTTCAAGCTCCTTGACTATCTTGTAGCCATACATATCCTCGCTCTCGAGAACGGAAAGAATAAGCGTTGCGCTGCTGCCCTTCATTAATTCCTTGCTGATTTTCATATTTATACCTCCATTTTAAATACATCATTAATCTATGTATAGATTACCATAGATTATCGAGGTATGTCAAGAGTTTTTTTCAACTTGTTAAATACTTTCCAGTTTGATATAATGATTAAAGAAGAGTAAGAGGTATAAAAAATAATATTTATGAGGAGAAAAACATTGAAACTGAAAAAGCTCGAATGTGATTTAAGCGTTTGCAAGGTTTCCTCTGCTGAAGAGATTAATCTTGAAAAAGAATTCTTTTTTATCGGAAAAACTGATGAAGAAATATCGCTTGTATGCAAAACGGAGGATACTCCGCAAAGCACCGTAAAATGCGACGACGGCTGGAGGGGCTTTCGCATAAAGGGTGAGCTTGATTTTTCGCTTATTGGGATTTTATCAGAGATTTCAAGAATTCTTGCAGAAAACAAAATAGGCATTTTTGCCGTTTCAACCTATAACACGGATTATATTCTTGTTAAAAAAGAAAACTTTAATAAGGCAGTAAATGCTTTAGAAAAAGCAGGATATACTGTTAATTAAAAAATCGGAGGTCTCGCAAAGAGCGAAACCTCCGATTTTACTTTATTTAATCAACCAGTTATATTCCTGTCTGCAATCTACAATATAATCAACATAAACAGTTGAATCCTTTATCTGATAAAGAACTAAATACCAATTTTCAACAAACATTTTATGATATTTGTTTTTGGGAATATAATCCTCGTCAAAAAATGGATAGCGATTTGGAAGCTCATTTAGTCCTTTAATTGAATTAACAATTAAGGTCTTTGTTTTTTCTGCCGCTGCTTTATCAACATTTGCAATAAAAGCTATATGCTCTTTAAGCATTTCAAAGGCTTCCTGAGATATAATAATTTCAAATTTTTGCATTATTATACCTCTTTTATAACTGCGTCAAGAGCAGACTCTAATTCATCAACAGAATATCCTTTGGCTCCTGATTGCCTGTTTTCTTCAACCGAAAGTAATTTTTCTCTGAGCTGAAGCATTTTTTCTCTTTTTGAAAAGGCGTCGATATCCATAACAACCAAATCGCCCTCACCGTTTTTGGTTAAATAAACAGGCTCGCCTGTATTTTTGCACAGCATTGATATTTCGTTATAATTCTGCCTTATCGAAGCGCTGGGTCTGATATTCATAACATCAACTCCTTGTAATATTCTAACCATATTATATTATAATATTACTATATTGTCAAGCGATATAAAACTAAAAGGAATTGCTTTTGCAATTCCTTTTTTGTTAATATTTGTTGACTATATCTGTCAGTTCCTGTGCCGAGGTTATGGAGTTTAGCATTGCGCCCTCGATAATTTCGGCGTTCGGTGCAAATTTTTTAAGATTCTCTGCTGTTTTTCCGAAACTGCTTCCGCCCGAGGTTGCAAAAAGAACAATTCTTTTGCCCGAAAAATCATATGCCTCAAGAAAGCTTCTTATAATCAGCGGTGCCTGATAATACCATATCGGAAACGCCAAAAAGATAACATCATAGTCTTCAATTTTTGCGTTTCTGTCTGAAAGAGAAATTTTTGCTTTCTTTATCCATTCCTTATTACAACGGGAAAGCGGGTTTCGCCAGTTAATATCAGCCTCTGAATACGGATTTTCGGGCTTGATTTCATAAATGTCCGCTCCTGCAGCTTCTTTTAAAAGCTCAGCCTTTTTCGCCGTTGTTCCCTCTGCTGAAAAAAATGCAACTAATTTTTTGCTCATAAAATCACCTTTATTAATCGGGTGTGGACATAGCCCACCCACAATTTTTCACTCTTAATTCTTAATTCGAAAATCAATCCTGATTTTCGCTTGCCGGTTCAGTCGTTGTTTGAACCTCGCCGTAAATCTGAAGAATAACCTCTTCCCCTACTGCCGCTTCCTCGCCTGCTGCAGGAGCTGAGCCATAGCTTGATTTAACGGTTTTCGGCGTATGTCCGCCGTCGTTATAAACCTCAACACTTGAAACCTTGAAGCCAAGCTCTTCAAGAATCTTTGTTGCCTCTTCAAGTGTTTTTCCGCTTAGCTCGGGAATGGTTTCGGTCTGGATTCCGCGGCTTACGGTTAAAACAATATCCGAGCCTGCAGGAACGCTTTCGCCTGCCGCAACATTCTGCTTAAAGATTATTCCCTGTTCAACGTCGGTTGAATAGTCATATTCAAAGGTTATTGTAAACTGTTCGTTCCATGCGCCGTTGTTTTCAACATCAACCTGAGTGTAGCCGTTTGTTACAAAATCGGGAACCTCATAGTTAACGCTCTGAGTGGTTGAGGTTGTTTGCTCCGGCTTTTTAACAAGGTCGGTAAACTGAACGATATAAATCCCTGCCGCAATTGCAGCAACAATCAAAACAACAAGAACGCTGATAATAACTCTTGATTTAACATTGCTTGATTTATTTATATCAGGATATTCTTCCTCTTCAATATATTCTGCATCGCTGTTTGCAGCCTTTGCAATAACTGCAGGTGCAGCGTCGAGAAATTCCCTGTATTCGGCAATACTCTTTATTCTCTTTTCGGGATAAATCTGCATTCCGTTTCCTATTGCTTTAATAACATGCATCGGAATTGTTTCTGCAATTGAATTCGGAATCATCAGTTTATCGTTGGCTTCTCTTGAAGGTGCGCTTGGCGGATTCGTTCCTGCAAGCGCTCTGTAAATGCAAGCCGAAAACGCATATATATCGGTTGCAGGGCAGATTTTATGGTTGTTTTCATACTGCTCAATTGCGGTATATCCGTCGCAGAAATTAAACTCAAGAGCGCTTGTTATATCAGTCGCCTCCTGAATTGTGAAGGGTCTTAAACGAACCTTACCGTCCCTGCACAAAACAAGATTATCGGGAGTTATGGAGCCGTGAATAATTCCGTTTGCGTGAAGGTTTTCAAGCGTTGTTAAAACCGGCATAAACATAAGCCTTGCGCTGTCCCACTGAATATAGCCGTTTTCATTTCTCAAAAGATACTCCCTAAGCGGAATACACTCAAGATGCTCAATGATTGCATAAACCGTTTCGTTTTCTTCAAAAACATCATAAACGGGAACAACAGCCGAAAGCGAATGCATTTTTTCAAGCGTTGTCCAGAGTTTATAAAACGATTTCTTATAATTGTCTGCCTGCGCAACAAATTTCTGGCGAATATGAATATCCCTGCTGCCTTCAAGACGCGAGCTGATACCCTTGGGATAAAATTCTCTGATAATAATTTTTTTATCGAGCTGCATATCATATCCCGAATAGGTTACAGCGTCGCTCTCATGCTCCCTGAACGCGCCGACAACATATTTGCCTGCAAGCACTGTTTTAGGTTCAAGATACATTGAATCTGACTGAGTGTCGTTATCATATCCGCACTCAGCGCAAACTGCACCCTCTCTTAACTCCTTAAAGCAATTCAGACAAAGATTATCTATATCTTTCATTTTATCACTATCCCTTTATTTAGGTATTATATATATTAAAATATCTCAATATATAATATCAACATAAAACATCAATGTCAAGAAACGAACTGTTAAAAATATCCTTTCCTTCTTGCTTATATTTATATTCTGCTGTATAATGTAAGCAAATATTATTTCGGAGGAATAAAATGAATTTCAAAAAGCTTCCAAACGGGATGAGCGAAGGCTTCGTTTTGCTTAAAAAATGCGAAGAGAAAAAAACTAAAAACGGAGCGCTCTACCTTGATATGATAATCGGCGATAAAGAAGGCGAAATGAGCGCAAAACTCTGGGATTTTCACGGCGGCGCAAACTTTGAGGGCGACAGCATTGTTAAAATCCGCGGCCATATTGAGCAGTATAACGGCAAAGAGCAATTCCGCGTTTCTCAGATTCGACCTGTTTCAAACACCGATGAATATAATATTTCGGATTTGGTTCCCGCCTCTCAGATTGGCGGCGAGCAGCTTTTTGAAATGATTAAGTCGAGGGTTGAAAGATTTGAAAACCAAAATCTGAAAAGCATTGTTCTTTCCATCATTGAAGAAAAAAGAGAAAAGCTTGTTTACTACCCTGCGGCTCTTAAACTCCACCATGCAATCCTCGGCGGACTTATGTTCCACACAATGAGCATAATCAGAATGGCAGAGGAAATCTGCAAGATATATACCAATATCAACAAGGAGCTTCTTCTTTCGGGAATTATTCTTCACGATGTTGCAAAAACATGGGAGCTTGAGGCAGGAAAAACCGGACTTGCAAAGGGCTACACCGCAGAGGGCGAACTTATCGGCCACCTTGTTAAAGGGGCAATGTATGTTAACGATAAGGCAAAGGAACTCGGTATAGACTGCGAAGAGGTTACCCTTCTTGAGCATATGATTCTTTCCCACCACGGTATTCCCGAATACGGCTCGGCAATCCGTCCGATGTTCCTTGAGGCTGAAATTCTTTCCGCCCTTGACGCTCTTGACGCAACAATTTATGAAATAAACGACGCAACCTCAAAGGTTGAAGCTCATGAATTTACAGACCGCCAGTGGGCTCTTGATAACAGAAAGCTTTATAACCACGGTTTGTCCGAGGCGAACCACTCGGTTAATTTTTACAGCAACGAGGATAACGATAATGGGAATGACTAATGCAGTTGATAACGATAAATGGACAGAAATACTTATAACCGTTCCTTCAAAGGATATTGAAAACGCCGGAAACATTGCTAATATGGTTGTTCCCTACGGAATATACATAGAAGATTACTCCGCTCTTGAGGACGAGGTTCTTGAAATCGCTCACATTGATTTGATTGAAGAGAGCCTGCTTGAAAGAAGCAGGGAAGAGGGAATTATCCACGTTTATATCAATCCCGATGAAAATCCTGCAGAAGCAGTTTCCTTTATCAGTGAAAGGCTTAATGCCTGCGGCATAAACAGCTATCGAATTGATATTAAAGATTGTTTAACTGAGGACTGGCAGAATAACTGGAAACAGTATTTCCACGCAATGCCGATAGGCAAAAAACTTCTTGTTCGCCCGCTCTGGGAAAATGATTTTGATTCAAACGGCAGAAAGGTTCTTAATATCGAACCAGGTCTTGCTTTCGGAACGGGCTCCCACCCCACCACGAAGCTCTGCCTTGAAACTCTTGAAGATTATATTAACTCAGATTCAACCGTTCTTGATATCGGTTGCGGAAGCGGTATTCTTTCAATAGCCTCCCTTCTTCTCGGTGCAAAATCGGCGCTCGGCGTTGACATTGATTCACTTGCGGTAAAAACCGCAGTTAAAAATGCCGAGGAAAACAATTTTGATGAAAGCAAAATCAGATTTATTCAAGGGAATCTGTCTGATAAGGTCAGCGGAAAATTTTCCGTTGTTGTTGCGAATATCGTTGCCGATGTTATTATGCAGTTCAACACTGAGGTCGGCAAATTCCTTGATGGCGGGGGCATTTATATAACGGGCGGAATTATTGAAAACAGAGAGGACGACGTTCTTCTTTCCTTTGCTCAAAACGGATTTGAGGTTATTGAACGAAGGGAAAACAACGGCTGGCTTGTTTTTGCTCTGAAAAAGGCAAAATAATTATTTGCGCTTTTTAATCCAATTTGTTATGGAAATTAATATTATATTGCATAACACTACGCTTTTTGATATAATGATTTTATATTTTCAAGGAGGTTAACTGATATGAAATATGCCCTTGTAACCGGAGCCACAAGCGGTCTCGGAAAAGAAATAGCAAAAAGAGTTGCCGAGAGCGGATGGTATGTTTTTGCGTGCGGCAGAAACGAAAAAGCGCTCGAGGAGCTTAATAAAACAACATATGTTCATCCGCTCTGTGTTGATGTAACAAAGCAGGAAAGCATCGACGCTGCTTATGAAGAGGTTTCAAAAATAACCGATAAGCTTGATGCGCTGATTAATTTTTCGGGTGTTCAGCAGATGGCATCCCTTGTTGAAGGAAACATTGATATTGTTTCGGATATGCTCGAGGTTAACCTTATGGGCATGGTCAGGATGAACAAAACCTTCTTCCCCCTTATAAAAAACGCCAAGGGAAGAATTATAAACTGTTCATCAGAATGCGGCTGGATGACTCCGCAGCCCTTCAACGGTCCGTATACCCTTTCAAAATACGCCGTTGAGGCATATAACGACTCGCTCAGAAGAGAGCTTATGTTTGTTGATGTTCCCGTTATTAAAATTCAGCCGGGTTCCTTTAAGACCGCAATGCACGGAACAACAACCAAATCCTTCGACAGACTTATCAAGAACACAACTATGTATGAGGATGTTCTTGAAAAGATGAAGTTTATGATGGATATTGAGCTCAAAATGGCAAACGACCCGAAATATCTTGTTGACGCAGTTATGAAGGCGCTATACAGCCCGATTCCGAAACAGAAATACAGAGTTAAAAACTCACCCATTCTCGGTTTTGTTGAAATAATGCATCCCCTTATTGTTGACTCAGCCTATAAAAAGATTTTAAGCTCCAAGAAGGTCAGCGAAATGATTGATAAGGTTAAAGATAAAATTAAATAAAACCACTTAACATCGGTTGTTTTAACAATCGGTGTTATTTTTTGCACATTTATGGGCATTATAAAATAAAGGATGTGATACAATGAAAGAAAAAGTCGGAAAAGACGGCGACACCGTTAAGCTCCTTCGTGAATGCGACGCCGGAATAAAAATGGGTATTTCGTCAATTGAAGATGTTGTCAGCGATGTTAAGGATAGGAATTTCCGCGAAATGCTCAATGAATGCAAGCGCCGCCATGAAGCGCTAAGCATCGAGGTTGGCGCACTGCTTGACGAGCATAGCGACCTCGGAAAGAACCCGAACCCAATGGCAAAAAGTATGAGTTTCATCAAAACAAATGTTAAAATGCTGGCAAAACCAACTGATGAAACGATTGCCGATTTAATGACGGACGGCTGCAATATGGGCGTTAAATCACTCGGAAGATACTTAAATCAGTACAAAAGCGCCGACCAAAAATCAAAGGATATTGCAAAAAATCTTATTTCCCTTGAAGACAGGCTTGCAAACGATTTAAGAGAATATCTTTAAAAAAACTAAGAGGCTGCTAAAAAACAGCTTCTTTTTTTATGGACTTTTATATGCAAATGTAATATAATATATTGAATGAAATTTAAGGAGATTGCATTATGAATATAGTTGTTTTGGCAGGCGGGCTCAGCACTGAGCGCGATGTTTCACTCATAACCGGAAAAAATGTTGTTAACGCTCTCAGAAGCATTGGTGAAAATGCGCACCTGCTTGATGTTTTTCTCGGGTTCGACGGCGACCCCGAAGACTTTTTTGACGGGGAACAAAGTGAATACATAACCAAAAACGGAATAAAGGAAATCGACCCGAATATTGAGGAAATAAAAAAATCAAGGGGCGGCGAATCCGCTTCCCTCTTCGGTCCGGGCGTTATTGAAATATGCAAAAAGGCTGATTTTGTTTTCATAGCCCTTCACGGCGAGGACGGTGAGGACGGCAAGGTTCAGGCAACCTTCGACCTTTTAAGAATTAAATACACCGGCTCGGGCTGTCTTGCAAGCGCAATGGCAATGAATAAATATATCTCAAAACAGATGATGGATGCAGGCGGAATCAAAAACGCGAAATATGTTTTTGCAAGAAAAGGCGGAGATATTCCTAAATACAAATGTCCCTGCGTTATCAAGCCCACCTCGGGCGGTTCAAGCGTCGGCATTTCAATTGTTAAAAACGAAGATGAATACGCAAAGGCAGTTGAAACCGCCTTCATCTATGAAGATGAAATAATTATTGAAGAATATATCGAGGGAAGAGAGTTTTCAGTCGGCATTCTCGGCGACAGGGTTCTTCCCCCGATTGAGATAATTCCAAAGGAAGGCTTCTACGATTACAAAAACAAATATCAGGAGGGTATGACCATAGAAATCTGCCCTGCCGAGCTTAGCGAAGCGGACACGAAAAGGCTTCAGATTGCAACAAAAGATGTTTTTGATGTTTTAAATCTTGAAGTTTACGGAAGAATAGATTTCATTCTTTCAAAAGATAATAATGAATTCTATTGCCTTGAAGCAAATTCTCTTCCCGGTTTAACATCAATGAGCCTGCTCCCCCAGGAAGCAAAAGCAATCGGAATTGACTACCCTTCCCTTTGCAAAAAGATTGTCGAACTTTCTCAGAAGAAATACTAAAATCAGGTGTGGACAGAGTCCACCCTCCACTTTGCAAAAGATTATCGAACTTTCTAAGAAGAAATATTAAATCAGGTGTGGACAGAGTCCACCCTCAATTTCGCAAAAAGATTATAGAACTTTCTCAGAAAAAATACTAAAATCAGGTGTGGACAGAGTCCACCCTCAATTCTTCATTCTTCATTCTTCATTCTTAATTAAAAAAGGGGCTGTAAAAAAAGCCTAAATAAAAAATCGACTGCATTCCCGCCGAAAAGGTAGGAATGCAGTCTTTTTAGTGATATAATGTAATTGATATGAAAACAAAAATCACTGAT
>JAFUZY010000023.1 GCA_017476375.1 Eubacterium sp. | reverse complement strand
TGAATTACCGAGAAATACTCAAAAGTTGAACTTTTATCAAGTTCATAGTCGATATAAATTTTTTTAATACAATCAAATATTATCTATAGAATTATATAATTTACTCATAACTTCTTGAATAAGCCACAAGTTTCTGTCTTCAAATCTAACTCGAATGCATTTACCGTGAGTTTGCCTTTCAAAAATCAAAAACGGAACGGGAATAACGGGCGTTTTTTGGAATAGCGAAAAGGATGATATTGATATTCAGCCTATTGATATTCTTTCAATATATTGGCAGCCCGGAATTAAAGATATTCAGGCAAGCAGAAATGTTTTTACGGTTGAGCTTGTTGATAATGATGTTCTTGAAAGCATGTATCCTGATAAGAAAATTGATTTTGGCGAGAAAATTTCGGAAGCAAAATACAAATATGAGGATAAACTTGACGAACAGAAGAAAAGCGCAGTTATCGACTGGTATTATAAGAAAAACGGAATTCTGCACTATTGTAAATTTGTTGGCAAGACTGTATTGTTTGCAACAGAAAACTAGCCTGAAAGCTATCCAAACGGATTATATGATGATGGAAACTATCCTTTCGTTGTTGATACTCTGTTTAAAATGGAAGGAACTATTGCAGGCTTCGGATATATTGATGTATGCAAAAGCCCCCAGGAATATATCGACAAGCTCGACCAGGCGATTATTCAAAATGCGTTTATGTGCGCAAGACCGAGATATTTCATCCGTAACGATGCATCAATTAATACAGAGGAGTTCATGAACTGGAAGAATCCTCTTGTTAAAACAAGCGGTAATCTTGGTGAGGACGACCTCAGACAGATTATTATTAAGCAGCTTGATGCAGGTGTTTATAGCGCGAGGGACGGTAAGATTCAGGAATTAAAGCAAACAAGCGGTAACAGCGATGTTAACACAGGAACCTCGGCTAACGGTGTTACAGCTGCTTCTGCTATTTCTCAGCTTATCGAAACAGGCTCAAAGGGCAGCCGTCACACTATCAAGGGAACATACAGGGCTTACAGAAGAATTATCTATATGATAATTGAGCGTATGCGCCAGTTTTATGACGAACCGAGATATGTTCGCATAATCGGTGAAGATGGAACCGAGGAGTTTGAAACATATGATAACAGCAATCTTGTTGTTAAAGAAGAGATAAGTTCAATAACAGGTAATACTTACAGTCGTATGCCCCAGTTTGACATTGAGGTTTCAGCACAGAAATCAAGCCCGTATAACAAGATGAATCAGAATGAGCTTGCCTTACAGTTTTATAATATGGGCTTTTTTGCTCCTCAGAATGCCGAGCCTGCTCTAGCATGCCTTAATATGATGGACTTTGACCATAAGCAAGAAATTATTGATGCGGTTAAACAAAATTTAACTATGATTCAATTGCTGAATCAGTTACAGGATGAAAACGCCAAGCTTAAAGCTATATCGGATAAAGTTTTAGGAACAAATCTTTCAGACGAAAACCCACCGCAGGAACCGCCTGAACCGAGCGTTCCCGGAGCAATGCCGAGTTCAGAGGTTCTGCAAACAGCTCTCGGAAAGTCGCTTAATTCAATTAACGAAGGTGACGGAACCAATTCAAAAGCAGAACAACTAAGGCGACAAACAGCAGACTCCACCGAAGTTTAAAAAACACGGGGCGGGGGTGTGACATTTTGCTTTTTGTGATGATAGAATAAAATTACAGGGTCGCGACCTACCGCAGATTTCAAAAGGAGAGTTCACCTATATGAACAAAAAAATTCTTAAGCTGAACATTCAGCTCTTTGCAGATTCAGATGCAGGAGCAGAATTTGCAGCAGGCAGTGCAGGAGCAGAAGCCCCGGCAAACGATAGTCAGGTCGCCGCTGACACAGGAACAGCAGAAGGTTCCAATGTTGATGACAGAGCAGAACGCTTCAAAGAGCTTATTAACGGTGATTACAAGGATGAATACCAAAAAACCCTTGAAACTCAGCTAAACAAAAGAATGAGAAGAAATAACAAAGCAATCAAAGATGCTGAAAATTTCAAAAATCAGATGTCCCCGCTTCTTGAAAGGCTCGGTACAAAATATGGTGTTGAGCCAACTGATATTGACGGAATACTGGCTGCAGCAAACGAAGATGATTCTTATTACGAGGAATATGCTGCACGAGAGGGATTAGACATTCAGGCTGCGAAGAAAGTTCTCAAGGCTAATAGAATTTTGGCTGATGAAGAACAAAGAAAAATCAATGAACAGCACGAAGCTGAATTTAGCAATAAGTTCGCCGGATGGATGCAGCAGGCGGACGAACTCAAAAACTATTACCCTGAATTTGATTTTGAATATGAAAGCACCAATGAAAAAACCGGAGATTTGTTCCGAACGCTGCTTAACAGCGGAACGACTGTTCGGAATGCTTATGAAACGGTTCATATTAGTGATATCATGGGCGGAGCTATGCAGTATGCATATAACACTGCAAGGCAGGAAGCGGCAGACGCGCGAACCGCAAGGCGCTCAAGACCGAATGAAAACGGAACCTCTTCTCAGCAGGCATCAACAATAATTGATGATATGACAAAAATGTCAAATGCACAGCGCAAAAAAATTAAAGAGGCTGTTAACCGCGGAGAAAAGGTTACACCCGAGAATTTTACAAAATTCTTATAACCTGAACCGCTAACAGCGGAAAGGAAAAAACTATGGAAAAAATTAACATTCAGCTTCATGCTCATTCCTATACAGGGAACAGCAATACAAACGTTACAAATCAGGGTGCGGATACAGGCGTTAATGTTCTCACCCACGGCATGAAAACTTATTATGATACTGAGCTTCTTAAAAACGCAAGAACACAGCATTACTTTGCTCAGTTCGGAAAGAAAACACCTCTTCCAAAGGGCAGGGGAAAGACTGTTGAATGGAGAAAGTGGGATACTATTCCTGCTGAAACCGCAACCCTTCAGGAGGGCGTTACTCCTGACGGAAGAAAACTCGGCCAGACAAATGTAACCGCCGCTGTTAATCAGTATGGCGACTATGCCGAGATTTCAGATGTTCTTGAGCTTACATATGTTGACGACGTTATTCTCGGTGCAACCGAGGAATTCGCTGCAGCAGGCGCTGAAACAATGGATATAGTTATTCGTGATGCAATCAATTCTGATACAGTATCCGGTCAGAGCGTTGTTTTTGCTCCGAAGTCAGACGGAACAGTTGTAACAGCAAGAAAGAATGCCACAGGAGTTGTTGGTCTTGACGCAACCTGCAAGATTACCCCAACATTGATTAACAAGATTGTTACCATGCTCAAAAAGAACAAAGCGCCGAAGATTAACGGTGACTATGTTGCTATCATTCATCCTTCGGTTGCTATGGACCTCAGAGAGAGCGAAGGTTGGCTTAACGCCCATCAGTACGCTCAGCCCGAGGAGATTTACAACGGTGAAATCGGTAAACTCCACGGCGTTCGTTTTGTTGAAAGCACAAACGCAAAAGTATGGGACGGAAATGATGAATCAACCAATCCCGGCGTTGGTGTTTATGCAACTTATTTCTTCGGCATGGACGCATGGGGCGTTGTTGACCCTGCCGGCGCAGGAATGGAAATGATTGTTAAGGGCAAGGGTTCAGGCGGAACCGCCGACCCTCTCGACCAGCGTTCAACAGTCGGATATAAGTTTTCAACTGCAGCAAAGGTTCTTTACCCCGAAAGAATTATTCGCCTTGAATCTGCTTCAACCTTCAGCGCAACAGACGCATCAAATTAATTACTAAAACGGGGCGGATATGATTCCGCCCTGAAAAAGGAGATATTAATATGGCAACAAATACAAACAAGGAATCCGAAACAAACAAAGAGCCCGAAACAAACAAAGAAGTAATGGTTGAGGTTGTTATTCCGCTCGACCGTTCAAACGAAAAGAACGATAAGTTTTATTGTTCAGTAAACGGCGTTGCAATGCTCATTCCGATGGGAAAAACGGTTAAGGTTCCGGCTCCGTATGCCTATGCTGTAAAGAATGCATTGGATGAATTCGAAAAAACAAGAAACAAAGAAAGAGGATAAACCTTAAAAGGGCGAGGGTGCCAAGCCCTTGCCCTTTAAATTATATGGAGAAACGATATGAAAAGGATAACACTTGATGAGGCAATCGCTTATGTTGACGAGCAGTGCCCTAATCAATTTACAAGGGAAAACAAAATTGCATGGCTAAGCGAGCTTGATAACCTCATTTTTGAAAAAATTATTAAAGACCGAGAGAACCCCGAAATTACCGAATTTGATGGTTATGATGATGAAACAGATGGCGATACGGTTCTTTTAGTTCCGTTTTTATATAAAGAGATATACAGATTCTATATTGAAAAGAATATTAATTATTCGAACAGAGAACTGGGAGCATATAACAATGCAATGCAAATGTTTAATGCATATTATGAAGAATATTATTCATGGTATAACCGAAATCATAAAACGACTAAAACGGTGCAATTTGATATTTAAAAGGAGCAAAAAAATGAAATTTCCTGTGTTAAATGAGCTACCTGCAGTTAAGGACAATACAGAAGAATTCAAAGGATATAATCATAATCTAAGAACGGAGCCGGGCGAGTGGTTCAATCAAAAGAATATGACAACGGATTTCTATCCTGCAGCAAGCCCAAGGGAAAAAAGAAGTTTACAAAAAAAGAATGAACCGAGCTATTTGCCTTTCATAAATAGGCCTATATATATTGAAGACCCAGTAAGTTTAATTTATTTAGACAATAGATTATTCACTCTAAGTAAAGTTAAAGCTAATACTTTTAAAAGAGAAGTTTTAGGATATTGGTTTTTTTCTGACGGCACCCCGCTAATCGAATATTTGAAAAACATAGTTAAGAGAATTAATGGTGTTACTGTCAATGCTTCATTTGATTATTCTACTCGAATTGCCACAGTAGAGTTTTCAAATATTGAAAGAGTCGAGTATTCAATTAATGACAAAATTAATTTTAGATATTCGTATTCTCACACATATTGTCCTGGAATCGGATATGTTGTTACAAGTGTATCAGAGCATTCCTTTGTATGTCAAAAAGACTATACATCTGAATCGGGTGGCTATTCAATTAAAGTAAGCGGTACAAATATTGATGTTGATTTTTCAAAATATGAAGATGAAGATATTTTTTATAAAATTTTATCATTATTTAATGCAAATAATGAGAATTATAGAACACTTATCCGTATGGGTTCATAT
>JAFUZY010000170.1 GCA_017476375.1 Eubacterium sp. | reverse complement strand
ATATGATTATCCTGCGGATAAGCGAGCAAGCGACCTCCGTGTTGCAACAAAGGCAATAACAACAACCACGACCTATAACGGCCAAACGATAAAGGTTCTGAAAAACAATGTTTCACAGTCACTCGTTGACGCAGTAACCTCGCTTCTTCAAAGCTCTGCAACAACTCATATTAAAAAATATAAGATTCAGATTGCCGAGGGAAATGTAAGCGATAAAAACGGAGTTACCTTTAACGGAGGAACTCATAGCTATGATGCGAGCGAAAACGCATATTACGCAACCTATGGAACGAGGGTTAATTTCAAGGCTGATTCTGCGGATACAGCATGGTATATGGAATTTGATTCAACAACCTCGGGCAGAGACAGTGCTTATGCCGGAAGCGGAAAGTACTATTCGGTTGAAGTAATCGGAAATCTCAGCGTTTCAGTGAAATCCTTGTCAGAGAGCAACAAGCTTTTGTCAATCAGAAGAGTATATAGCGACAGCAACAATTCTCCCGTTCAGTTAACGGATTATGTCAGCGGGGACTACACTCTTCCGAAAGCTCCGGCTCTTCCTTACTATAACTTTGAAGGATATGAAATAGACGGCGAAACATATGAAGAAGGGGATGTAATTCAGGTCCTTGATGATACATATGTTAAAGCAAACTATGTTGCAGACAGTAAAGCTGAATTTGCAGTTAATGTTGAAGGCGCTGATGGCAGCACAACGAAGGCGTATAATGATAAAGTAAGCCTTAAAGGAAATGAAGATACATATGCTTGGCTTGAGCTTGTAAAAGACGGAAAGAATAAGTATAAGCCGTTCTATATCGGAAAGGATGCAGAATTCTTTGTAACAGAATCAATAACCCTAAAGGCGGTTAGTGAAGAAGAGTTCATATCAGGCGGATATAAGCTGCCTGCAATAAATATCAGGCAGGACGGCGGATATGTTATTCAAACGGAAACAAGTCAAAAGGTAACCTTTAACGGACAGGTGGTAACCGACGGCAGCGCAACGATAGTTGAATACGGAATTCTGCTCGGAAAGGCAACAGCAAACGGAAGCCTTAGCGCAAATGATGTTAAGCTTGAAAACATCGGAACCTCTGATAACTACAAGCTGAGCAGATTCAAATCAACAAAGGATGTCGGAGCGCATCAGTTCACAATCGGTGTAACAGGACTCAGGGGCGATGTTATTTATAAAGGATATATAATTTATAAAACACCGTCAGGCTCAACCTCCACTGTTTACACAGACCCGATTATCGAAACACTTTAATAATTCAGGGACAACCGGGGACTGTCCCCGGTTGTCCCTGGAGGTTAACAAAACTAAAACGGAAGAGGCAAGCTCTTCCGTTTTATATCATTTATTCAGTTTCCTGATTTGCTGTTTTTCTTGCAAGTTTTTTCCTTCTCATTTCATATGTTATGCAGGTTAGGAGTATTCCTCCTGCGATTAAGCAAAGGAAAACGGTTATATCCGTTGCAAGTGAATTGCCTGTTGAAATTGTGCTTCTGAACGCATCAACTCCGTATGCGAAGGGCATAAACGGATGAATAATCTGATAAAATTTCGGGGAAAGCTCAATCGGATATGTTCCTGCGGCTCCCGAAAGCTGTAAGCACAGCAGTATTAATAAAAGGAAGGAGCCGATTGAATCAAGCAGCGTGTTCAGATAATAGACTATCGACATAAACGCCATTGAGGCAAGTATCGCCATCAGGTAGGTTAAGCCAACGTTCTGCGGTCGCATTCCGTTTATTGCCATCAGAAGAGTTACCATAATCGGTGCCTGAACAAGCGAAACAAACAGCGCTATAAGTGCGTGGCCGATAAAGGTCTTTCTGCTTCCGAGAGATGTTTTAAACGGCGAGAACATTAAACAGAATGCAAGGCAGGCAACCCATAATCCGGCGCACATCATATATGCGCTCATGGCTTCGCCGTTTGTGTTAATTGTTCTCTGGAAGGTTTCGTTTGCTTCAACGGGCTGACTCAACATATCAGCAGCGCTCTCGCCCGTGTTGGTGGCTTCAATCTGTTCTGCTCCGTCCTGAAGCGATTCCTTAAGCGTGTTTGCTCCGAACATAAGCTTTTCGCATCCGGCGTCAATCTGAATTGAGCCATCGTAAAGTTTAACTGAACCGTCGTAAAGCTGACCTGCGCCGCCGTTTAACTGATTTGCTCCTCCGTTTAGTTTTTTATTATTTGAAACAAGCTTCTGTGTTCCGTCATAGAGCTTGTTTATTCCTGCTCCTGCAGTTGTCAGTCCGTCGCCCAGCTGAACAAGTCCATCCTTAACCCGGGTAACGCCGCTGTCAATCTGAGTAACGCCGCCTGTATACTGAGCAATTCCGTTTTTGAGAGTTGTCATACCTTCAATAAGTCCGGGCTCGCCGTCTTTCTGAGTTGTTCTGTTGAGTCCGTTCTGAACTGAAAGAAGTCCGTTAGTAAGCTTTTTAAGAGCATCTGATGCAGTAGGCAGAGCCATATTTCCGCCGTCTGAAAGCTGTTGAACTCCGTCAGAAAGCTGATAATATGCGTCGATAAGCGCATTTGCTTTTTCAACAAGATTTTCGGCGTTTTCGGGGGTTAACTTTGCGCCGAAGCCCTGTATTTTCTGCATAGTTGCTGAAAAATCCTTAAGCTGCTTAACTGCTGCCTTATTCTGTGAACTGAGCGGAAGGCTTTCAAGCAGATTGCAAAGATTATCTATTCTCTCCCAGTTAACAACATTTGAACTGATAACTCTTGAAACGAGCGTAAATTCATCAGATTTAACAAAGGTTTCAAAATCGGAAACTGTTGTTTTTATTGTTTGCATTGTTTCATCGTCAATTTTATAATCCTCGTTGATTGCTTTTTGAAGGGTCTGGATACCATCGTTAATCTCAATTAATCCGCTTTCAAGTCTTTCAAGGTCTTTTAGGTTTTCTTCGGTCAGAGATTCGCCGATTTGGTCGCTCATTGTATTAAGTCCGTCAAGAAGCTGAGCGGCACCGTCGTTAAGCGCCTTGTTGTTTGAAACAAGCTGATTTGTTCCGTCTTTAAGCTGACCTGCGCCGTTTTGAAGCTGAGATACGCCGTCTTTAAGAAGCGGAACGCCTGAATGGAGCTGAGCAACACCGTCGTTAACCTGAGAAACGCCGTCCGTATATTGCTTAAGTCCGTCTTTAAGTGTGCCCGTTCCTTCTTTAAGCGTTAAACAGCCGTTTGAAAGTGTTTTCAGTCCGTCGGTAATTTGGGCGTTTCCGCTTCTTAACTGACCAACTCCGTCATATATCTGTCCCGAGCCGTCGGCTGCTTTAGAAAAACCGTCGCCGATTGTGTTAAGCTTTGAATAAATCGTTGTTGCGTATGTATTTATAACTGATTTATTGATGCTTTCTTTAATTGACTTAACTCCCGATTCGCCAAACTTACTTGCAATATAGTTTGTTCCGGGGTTAACATAATAATCAAGCTGCATTTTTTGAGGGTTTTCGCTTGTTAATGTAGTTGAGTTTTGCGAAAAGTTTTCGGGAACAACAAGAACCATATAGTATGTTCCGTTTTCAAGTCCGTCGAGCGCAACCCGTTCATCAACAAAATTAAATTGCAGCTGGTCGTTTTTTCTGAGGTTATCGCATAGCTGCTCGCCGATATTAATCTCCTTACCTCCGTAAATAACAGGTTTATCTTCGTTTACTATTGCTACCGGAAGGGAACCGGTGTTTCCGTAAGGGTCCCACATAGAACCGAGAAATAAAACGGTGTAAATAGATGGTATAAGCGTTATGGCTATAACCACGATAACCATAAAATGTTTTTTAATAAACGCATGCAGTTTTGTTTCTCTTTTTAACCTTTTAGACATTTAATCATCACCTTATATAACAAATTGTATAATAACATAATACAAATAGTTTATTTTGCTTGTGATATTATATTACTAATAAAATGAAAAGTCAACACATTATGGTAAATATTAATTAATTATATATTATTATGCTTTATTGACAATAATAAAATATACATTTATAATGAATATATAGTGTCTCAGGAGGAGAAAAATATGCCTAAAAAAATCGTGTCAATGCTTCTTACGCTGCTTTTATTAATTAATTTTGCAATTCCGTTTATGGCGCTTGCAGACGACGGAGTAACCGTTTCAGGCGGCGAAGAACCCCTTGTTTACAGCATTGAAGGAAACGATATAACAAATGCTCTTCAAAATGCCTTTAATTATTGCAACGAAAATATTGGCCCTGAATATACTATAACCGTTCCCGAGGGAAGATATTCAGTTCACTATACTCTTCTTGTCAGCGACAACACAACGCTTGATTTAACAAATGTTGTTCTTGTTGACGATAGTTATACGGGCAGTTCAAATATCTTCATAACCAAATCCGGTGTTGCGGCATATGAAGGAACAAAAAATTTTAAAGTCATCGGCGGAGAGCTGACCTATGTTGAAGGATATACAGGTGTTAGCTGCCTTGTTCGTATGGCTCATGCAAATAATATTAGCTTTATCGGAACATCATTTACTGATAATAACGAATCCCATCATATTGAGCTTGCAGCGTGTAAGGACGTTACCTTTGAAGGATGTAAATTCCTTAATATGACCGGAAGTCTTAGCAAAACAAGCGGCGAAGCTCTTCAGATAGACATTCTTGATGAAGACACTCACTTTGCTCTGATGCCTGAATACGACGGTACGATGAACAAGAACATAACAGTTAATAACTGTGAGTTTTCAAATCTTCTGCGAGGCGTCGGAACGCAGTCGTCGTTTGCAGGAATGTATCACGATAATATTAAGATAACAAACTGCACCTTTAATAATATAAGCTCAACTGCAATTGCATGCACGAATTTTATTAATTCAACAATTTCAGGCAACAAAATAACCAATTGCGGCGAAGGAATTAATTTCTATATGATGAAGAGCGAATCAACGCTCTCAAAAATGTGCATAGTTGAAGGAAAGGGAAGCATTAATAAAAACTGTAACTCAGTTATTACAAACAATAATATAAGCGTTATCAGAACCTCTGATGCTTCGGTTGCTTCGCCGATTTATATATACGGTGCGAATATAACAAAGGATAAAAACGTTTCCTTCCCGACAGGCAATTACTATGTTTCCAACATAAGAGTAACAGGCAATATAATGAATTCCGCCGACTGCGGAATAAGGATGTATGACGTCAGAAACTCAACCTTCTCAGGAAATAAAATAAACGGAAAAACAACAAACAGCGGAATATATGTTGACGCTGATTCAAATTCAAACACAATCAAGAGCAACACTGTTGTTGGCTTTGAAAACGGAATTAATATAAAAAATAAAAGCGATTCAAACGCTGTTTCCTCGAATAATGTTTCTTCGCAAAAGAAAAACGGAATATTAGTTCAGGAAGGCTGCAAGAGTAATTCTCTTTCATCAAATACTATTTCTTCTGTTAAGAATAACGGTATTCTTGTTGACAGGGCAAAATCAACCGCTGTTAATTCCAATAAAATCAGCAAACCAACTAATCACGGAGTCTGCCTTCTCGAAGCTGAGATAACAACTCTTAATAAAAACACAATATCTTCTGCCGGCGCAAACGGAATCTATCTTGACGCAAAAACAACAATCAAGGAGCTAAGCTCGAATAATATATCCTCAAGCAAAACGAACGGCGTCAGCGCCTACGGACTCATAAACAAAATTTCATCAAACACCTTTAAGTCAAATCAGTGGGGAATATATTTCGCGCCGAAGGCAAAAGCAACAATTTACAACAACACCTATACCTCTAATAAAAAAGGCTCTTGCTACTGCGCAGGAAGCAAAAACAGCTATAAGTTTTCTAACTTAGGTAAACCGAGCCCGAGCCTTTCGCAAAAGAGCAAAACTGTTACAATCAAGTGGAAAAAGGTTTCAAATGCAACAGGCTATGAAATATACCGCGCAACCTCAAAGAGCGGAAGCTATTCAAAACTTGCAACTGTTTCATCAAAAACCCTGAGTTATAAAAACAAGAGTCTTAAAAAAGGAAAGACCTATTATTATAAGGTCAGAGCGGTGAGAAAGATGAACAGCGTAACATCATATTCACCGTATTCAGCTATTAAGAGTATTAAGATTAAATAAATAGTTGTTAGTTGTTAGTAATTAGGTGTTAGTTTTTGGTTTTATCAATAAAATAGGGTATAATATGGCAATATTAAGTTTTAAAGATTTAGTAGTCTGGCAAAAATCCATGTGTCTTGTAACTGAAATATATAAGCTTACAAAATTGTTACCGGATGAGGAACGATATGCTTTATCAAGTCAGATGAGACGAGCAGTAGTATCAATTCCATCCAATATTGCTGAAGGTCAGCAAAGAAATACCTCGAGAGAGTTTGTCCATTTTCTTTGTGTGGCACGTGGCTCTATAGCTGAGTTAGAAACACAATTGTTAATTTGTGTTAATTTGAATTTCTTTGATGAAAAACAGATTGAAACTTCTATGAAAACATGTGAAGAAATACACAAAATGCTTCATTCCTTAATTGATAAAATTTCTTCAGAGCAGTAAATGCTTGCAATATAACTAACAACTAAAATCTAAAAACTAACATCTTCCAAATTCTTGAGAAAAGTAAGTATGACATTACAAGAAATAATAAATGAATCAAAAAACATCGTATTCTTTGGGGGCGCAGGCGTTTCAACCGAAAGCGGTATTCCTGATTTCAGGTCAGTTGACGGACTCTATAATCAGAAATATGATTATCCTCCCGAGGAAATACTGAGCCATAGCTTCTTTGAGCGTCACACAGAGTATTTTTATAACTTTTATCGGGATAAGATGCTTTTTCTCGATGCAAAGCCGAATTCTGCACATTTAAAACTCGCCGAACTTGAAAGGGCAGGAAAGCTCAGTGCGGTTATAACTCAGAATATAGACGGTCTGCATCAAAAGGCAGGCTCAAAAAGTGTTTTTGAGCTACACGGAAGCGTTCACAGAAATTATTGCCAAAGATGCGGCAAACTATTTGATGCTGAATTTATAAAGAATTCAATCGGAATACCTCGCTGTGAATGCGGAGGACTTATCAAGCCCGATGTCGTTTTGTATGAGGAGGGGCTTGATTCAGCCACAATCGAAGGCGCAGTTAGCGCAATAAGTGACGCCGACTGTCTTATTGTTGCAGGAACCTCGCTGAATGTTTATCCTGCAGCAGGATTTATCAGATATTTCAGGGGCAGATACTTTGTATTGATAAACCTTGCAAAAACTTCTGCAGACACTATGGCTAATCTTGTTATTCACGATAAAATAGGAAAAGTATTAAGTGAAATTGAGGTTAAATAATTTATGAAAAAAGCTATTGCGGTTTTTCTTTGCGTTTTTATATTTTCTGCACTTTTCATCTCATGTAAAAAGGATGACGGAAAAAATGCTTATACAGTTTATGATACACTGTCATATAATTTCGACAGTGCTTATGCATATGATGACGCAACCGTAAGAACGTATAAGGATTTATGCGATGCGGTTGTTAAGGGCAGTGAAGAAATAAGAATAAACGCAGGCGTGCTTGACAATGCCTTGCAGCTGTTTTATACCTCGTTTCCGCTCAGCGTTCTTGTTGAAGATATAAAGCCAAGCGGCAGCGCATACATAATCAGATATAAGAATAAAGAAACTCTTGACGATGATGTTTATAAATTCATTGAAAGCGTTAATAACATCAAAGGCAAATGCAACAATGAAAACAAAACGGTATATGCGATTAAGATTTACAGCTATCTTTCGTCATCGGTTAAAATCAGCGAAAACACAGGAATCAGCTGTTTTGAAACAATTACAAAAGGCGAGGGAACGTCCTTCAGCTATGCAAATACGTTTGAATATCTCTTGCAGCAAAACGGAATAAAGGCTTATCATATTCTCTGTGAGGATATGGGCGGTAATTCAAAGGCAATCAGCGCGGCTGAGCTTGACGGAAAGCTTTATTATTTTGATTTATTCAGCGAATATAATGATAATCAGGGTAAGCTGTTAAAATATTTCGGAATGACAACCGAGGACGCACAGAACTTTGGACTTCATAAATTTATATATACAAATCATAATACTGCCGACGACGCAAGCGATTTAAAATTTGAGCCTTGCAGAATTTGCAGGGAATGGGAGATTGACGGAGAAAATTTGTTAATAACCCGAAGTGACGATAAAATTGTGCAAGTTGCACTATAATTGCGAATTGCAATTTCAAATTGCGTTTCGATATTTATTTATATTGCACAAAAATCAAATGTAAACAAAATGTAAACTAATTCAATAATTCGTTGACTTTTAAGTCCTGCGGAATATAATGCAGGTGAACTCAGACAAAACGTGGTTCAAATACTGTAAAGGAGGCAGATTTATATGTTTAAACTGCTTATAAAATGTGCAGAAATTCTTGCCGCTGGTGACAAAGCATATGTTAAAGAATAATACGCATCATTTATAACAAGCTGTCTTGATTTTTTAACCGAAATTAAGACGGCTTCTTTTTTATATATACTTGAAATTATTAGAGTATGTTGATATAATTATTTAAAATGTCACCTCAACAGCACATTAAAGGAGCTTGAATATGACTTATAAAGAAAAATATGATATATGGCTTTCTTTTGATGAGAAAACGAAGGCTGAGCTTGAAGCAATTAACGACGAAAAAGAAATTGAAGACAGATTTTATAAAGACCTTGCCTTCGGAACGGGCGGCTTGCGCGGAATTATGGGCGCAGGAACAAACCGAATGAACGCCTACACAGTCGGCAAAGCAACTCTCGGACTTGCAAGGTATCTTAAATCAAAGAATGACGGCGAACTCAGTGTTGCGATTGCATGCGATTCCCGCCTTAATTCAAAAGATTTTCTTTGGGCTGCCGCAAGGGTTTTTGCTTCCCGGGGAATTAAGGTTTTTGCTTTTTCAAATATAGTTCCCGTTCCTGTTTTATCCTTCACAACAAGGTTCCATAATTGCACTGCCGGCGTTATGATAACCGCCTCCCATAACCCTAAGGAATACAACGGCTATAAGGTTTATGACAGCAAGGGCTGTCAGTTCTGCACCGAGGATGCAAAGAATGCGATTGCATTCATAAATGAGATAGACGATTACAGCCATATTTATGATAATTGTAAAACTGTTGATGAATATATTAACGAAGGTCTTATTGAGAAGGTCTATGATAAAGAGCTCAATGCGTTTATTGCAAAGGTAGAGGAGCAGGCTGCATATCAGGAAAAAAACAATCTTAAAATTGTTTACACACCCCTTCACGGAACAGGCTATCTTCCTGTTCTTGCGGTTCTCGACGGAATGGATGTAACTGTTCTTGATTCACAAAAAACACCCGATGGCAATTTCCCGACAGTTAAGTCACCGAATCCCGAGGACAGGGCGGCACTGACTCTTGCAATTGAGAAGGCAAAGGAAATCGGTGCTGATTTAGTTCTCGGAACAGACCCCGACTGCGACAGAGTCGGCATAGCCGTTCGCCACGGTGACGAATATGTTTTATTCACCGGAAACCAGACGGGCGCTCTTCTTGTTAATTTCATTCTGACAATGAGAAAGAGTGAATTAAACGAAAAATCAACGCTCGTTAAAACGATTGTAACAAGTGAGCTTGGTGCGAATATCGGAAGAAAATTCGGTCTTAAGGTTGAAGAAACGCTAACAGGCTTTAAGTATATCGGCGATAAAATCAATAAGTATGAGGAAAGCGGAGAAAATGAATTCGTTATAGGATATGAGGAAAGCTACGGCTATCTTGTAGGAACTCATGCAAGGGATAAGGACGCAGTTGTTTCTTCAATGCTTATCTGTCAGATGGCAGCGTGGTATAAGAATCAGGGTAAAACCCTTGTTGACGGACTTAATGAAATCTATGACGAATACGGATATTATCTTGATTTTCTTGACAGCTTTGTTTTAAAAGGTAAAGACGGCGCCGAGAAAATTCAGAGCCTTATGGTATATTTCAGAGAAACAGGAAAAAAACTGTTTCCGAATATTAAAGAGATTATCGACTATAAGGACGGTATACTTGATTTGCCCAAAGAGAATGTACTTAAATACATTTTTGACGACGGCTCTTGGATGGCGGTTCGTCCGAGCGGAACAGAGCCGAAAATCAAGGTTTACTATTCAATTGTTGATGAAAACAGAGATAATGCCAAATCCCGTCTTGAAGAAATCAGAGAGAAGATAAACAGCATAATCACAAAGTAAAGGATACCATTATGAATAAAGTTCAGAATTATGTTGAAACTGTTTTGCAGCCTAAATTACAGGGCGACGGAGGATGGGTTGAATATGTTTCACTTGAAGGCGATAAGTTAACCCTGCTTTTCCGCGGTGAATGCTCAAAATGTAAAATTCTTCATCGCTGCTGCGATTGGATTGAAGAGCAGATTGAAAAAGATCTCAATAAAAAGGTTAAGGTTACTTCAATCAGAAAAAAACCGTATTTTCATGATATTTAATTTGGAGAAAATAATCTATGGCACATATTAAGGTTGTAAGACGTTCAATGAGGCCCGAGGAATGGACAAGGCTCCGCTTCGGCTGGCTTAAAAGATACATATATAAAACAAAGTGGGAAATTAATAATTTAGAAATCAGAGATGCCCGTCAGGTAAACGAAATGGAGTTTGAATACTATTCAGACGATTATCGTCCTTTAAAAAAAGGCGATATGTATTTCACTCCCGACGGAACTGCGTTTATAAAAGCTGATGTTAATGTTCCCAACGAGCTAAAAGGTCAGGAGCTTTGGTTCTCGCTTAAAACTGCTGCTGAAATTTGCGTTAAGATAAACGGAAAATATATCGGCGGAGTTGACCCCAACAGGGAAAGAATGCTTCTTTCTCCCTACATCAACGAAAACGAAACCCTTCATTTTGAAATGATGGGTTATAACCGCTCGAAGCCCGACGATGAAAGAAACCCCGAGTCGCTTTCTGTTCGCGGATGCCGTCAGGTTTTCGAGGGAGCATACCTCTGTGTGGTTGACCATAAGGTGCAGGAGCTTGTTTGGGATTTTGAGGTTCTTCTTGATATTGCTCAGAGTGAATCCTTCAGTGAGGACTATCGGGAATTTCTTATTCGCGAGCTTAACAATGCGATGAATCTTATTGACTTTGAGAGCGAGGAACTTGACGGAGTTGATGAGGCAAAGCAATATATTGACGATGTTATTTATGCAAACGATACGTATAAGGGTGAAGGTGACGTTGCTCTTATTGCTCATTCCCATCTTGATTTAGCATACTATTGGAGAAGAATACACACTGTTCAGAAGAATCTGAGAACTGTTTTAATTCAGCTTCGTCTGATGGACAGATACCCTCAGTTTAAATACACCCATACCCAGCCTTACACTTATGAAACTCTTGAAAAATACTATACCGAGGTTTTCGAGGATTTAAAAGAAAAGGTTGCAAACGGTCAGTTTGAGCCTGTTGGAGCAATGTATGTTGAGCCTGACTGCAACATTCCTAACGCAGAGTCACTTGTTCGCCAGTGTCTTTACGGTCAGATGACCTATAAAAGAATGTTCGGCAAAACGGTTAATAATGCGTGGCTCCCCGATGTTTTCGGCAATTCCTGGATTATGCCCCAAATACTTAAAAAGAGCGGCGTTGACTATTTTGTTTCCAACAAGATGTCTACCTGGAACGACACAAACAGATTCCCTCATAATAATTTTATATGGCGCGGAATAGACGGAACAAGGATTTTAGCCTGCGTTCCTCCGACTCATTTCATAACATGGAACGCGCCCTCTCAGATTCAGGAAAACTGGAATTCGTATATTGATAAAGACCTCGGCGGTCAGACAATGAATATGTTTGGCTACGGCGACGGCGGTTCGGGTTGCACTGAGGATATGCTCGAAATGATGAAGCGTTTTGATAAGATTTCCGCTATGCCGAAATGCGAGCATATGGGCGGAGCGGAATTTCTTGAAAGAAACCTTAAGGATAATGATAACCTTGAGGTTTGGGACGGCGAGCTGTATCTTGAAATGCACCGCGGAACCTTCACTACTAAAGCCGATTTAAAAAAGGCAAACCGCAGACTTGAAGCAAAGTTCAGAAACGCTGAAATTGTTTCAGTTATGCGCGGCGA
The DNA here is from genome assembly GCA_017476375.1 of Eubacterium sp. GTDB lineage: Bacteria > Bacillota > Clostridia > Oscillospirales > Acutalibacteraceae > Eubacterium_R. The sequence goes on along the minus strand of JAFUZY010000170.1, from coordinate 1,937 downwards.
GGATAATCAGGAAAGAATAACCGCGCTTTATAAAAGATTTCTTATCAATCAGTTCCACGATATTCTTCCGGGTTCTCACATTCATCCTGTTTTCATTGATGCGATGAAGGATTATGCCGAGATTGATAAAGAGCTTGATGAAATAATCGGAAATAAGGGCAAGTATTTCAACACCCTTAATTTCAAGCGCGATGTTTTAACCTTTGTTGAAAACAAAAACGGAACTTCAACAAGATACGGCAAAAAAGGTAACTGGCTCATTCCCGATATTCCTGCAATGGGCTCAAAAGCTCTCAGGGCAACAAAGGGCAAAACTGATTGGATTAAGATAGAGGGAACGGATGTTGTAACCCCGTTTTATTCTTCTTCAATTAATGACGACGGTTCTTTTGAAACCCTTTATGATAAAGAACTCAATAGAGAATGGAAACTCGGCTATTTTAACAAGCTGAGAATATTCGAGGACCGCCCCGGTGTTTATGACGCTTGGGATATTCTTCCGAACTACAAGGATAAGGAGTATCCGATTTATGTTGACGAGCCGGCGCATTTAATTGAGCTTGACGGTGAGTGCGCATCCTTTGAAGCAACACTGAGAACCGATAATTCAAAATGGAAAATGATTATTCGTCTTTTCCGTCAGAGCAGGGGAATTGAGGTTGAAAACATTGTTGACTGGCAGGATACCCATAAGCTTGCAAAGGTTGAATTTTCCTGTAATGTTTTAACAAGAAAGGCTCTTTGCGACACTTCGGCTGGCTTTATTGAACGCGAAACACATAGAAACACATCGTGGCAACAGGCAAGATTTGAGGTTTGCCATCACAAGTGGTGCAGCGTTGCAGAAGCTTTTGGCGGCGTTTCAATTATTAATGACTGTAAATACGGCGTTGGCTTCAATAACAGCTCGATGACCTTGTCGCTTCTTCGCGGAACAAAGCGCCCCGATGTTACCTCCGACCTTGGCCATCATAATTTCTGCTATATGATAATGCCGCACAAGAGCGATGCTGTTAATGCAGGTATAAACTCAATTGCTCTTCAGTATAATAACCCGCTTATAAGATTTGACGGCGAATGGAGCCTTCCGACCTTTGAACCTCTTATTCTTCAGGCAGTTAAAAAGAGCGAAAACGGCAAGATGACAGTTATCCGTCTTTCCGAGCAAAACGGTGACAGAGGCAGAATTGAACTTGGCAGAAAGGTTAAAATCCTCAATATGCTTGAAGAGGAAATCGGCGAAACCGTTGCTATTGAATATTCACCGTTTGAAATTATAACAATCGGAGTTGAAGATTAATGCACTGGGCTTTAATTCTTGTTTTAATCCTTCTTGCAATAATTCTTTTAATACTATTCTTATCCGTTATAAACAGATGGCAGTTTAAGAAAATGCCGTTTGAACAGCAGGTAAGAATTCTGATGAAACAGGCAAGGGGACTTGTTTTCTTTAAGAATATCAGCTACGGCTCAAAAGGAACCCTTGTTTATATTAAGAATAAAAGAAAGATTTTAACTTATCCGTGGGTTTTAGTTGACGGCAAAATGCTTTGCACGAAGGAAAAGCCTTTTGAAAAATGGGATTATCCAAAAGAGCAGCCGCCGCTGACGGAGGAAGAAAAAAATCAAGCCCTCAAGGAGCTTGAAAAGTATAACGATAAATCAATTGTTAAACTGTATATAAGATAAAAGCTATCTCAAACGAGATAGCTTCAGACTGTAGACAAAGGGCAAAACCGCGCAAGTGTTTTCAAAACATATTTTGCAGGAAGCGGCAACTTGACGCTCCTCGTGTACAGCACCCAATTAAAAACATCAATATTAAAATTCCCGAGAACATCGAATTCTCGGGAATTTTTGCGCTTTTCGTTTTTTGCTCGGGGGCAGTACCTTTGTACAGCTCCCGCTCGCAAGAAAACGAAATTTTGCCTCTTTCT
>JAFUZY010000169.1 GCA_017476375.1 Eubacterium sp. | reverse complement strand
GTACAAGTATCCGCATCGGTTACAAATCAAAATGCTTTTCATTTTGATTTGAGAGGATAAACATATGAAGGGATTATTAGCGTTTTGCTTTGCAAAATGCTTCAATCCCGTAATATGTTTGGACGAGGGAACCGTTGGTCGAGATTACGAATTTCGGTTTCTCACTTCGTTCAGTCAATTATAATTGCCGTCTGCATGACCCGAAATTCATCATTCATCATTCATAATTTATCATTCTTATAGGTTTACCTTTTGCGGTGCTCCGCCGTTTTCCATTGATTTATCTGCAAGGTAAACGCAAAGGTGACCTGCTATTGAATCGAAAACAGACGTGCATGCAAGGCTTGGCTTTCCGCCTCTGATAAACATAACAAAGTCTTCTGCAAGTCTTTCGTCGCCGCCGCCGTGACCGCCGTATGCGCCAACCATATCGCCCGTAACTCTTAAATCAACCTCTTCAACATCGCATTCCTCATTGTGTGCGTTTGGTGATGGATTTATTTTAAGAACGGTGAACTTCGATTCTTCAAAGTTTCCGAAGATTTCGCCCTTCGTTCCGATAATATGAATATATCTTCTCGGTTCCGATGAACCGCCAACCATATTATGAGTTCCCGTTGCGCCTGATTTGAAATTAACAAGAACGGACTGATGGTCAACAATATTATTATCGCATTTATAAATACATCTTGCATACTGATTATCGCTCTTCATAAGCTCAATCTTCTGCTCGATAGTTGGGCTTTCAATATGCTCAAGCGCATCCCATACATAGAATGACCAACGGTCGGGATGGTCGATATAAAGTCTTTTCGTTGAAAAATCACAGGTGTCAACAAGAGGACAGTCTTTCATACAAACTGTTCCTGCACCTTCGGGTGCGTTTTCTTCCTTAAACTGATATTTGCTTCCGAATGAGCAAATCTGAGTCGGCTTTGTTTCGCTCATCAGCCACATCATAATATCAAGGTCGTGGCAGCATTTTGCAAGAAGCATACTTGTGTGGCACTTATCCGAATTTGCCCATTTGCCGCGAACATATGATGTTGAAAGATGGTGGTATGAAACATGCTCGCTTGTTTGAATGTTAATAATATCTCCGATTTCGCCGCTTGCAACTCTTTCCTTAATTGAATAATAGAAAGGCGTATAGCGAAGAACATGGCAAATCATAACCTTTGAGTTATTCTTCTTTGCACATTCAACTATCTGCCACATCTCATCTTCATTAACTGCAAAAGGCTTTTCAAGAAGCATATCGTATCCTGCGTCAAGAAGGGGCAGGGTTGTTTGAAGATGAAGCTCGTCCATAGTTCCGTTAATAACCGTGTCTGCAAGTTTGCCGTGTTTAGCAAGCTCTTCTGCGCTTTCAAAACACATATCCTCGCCGAAGCCGAAGTATTCCATTGCCTTCTGGCGCCTTACGGGATTAGGGTCTGCAACGCCGACGATTTTTAAAAGCTCGGGGTTGGTTTTTGCAAGCTCACTGTAAACAAACGCTCTATGACCTGCGCCGACAATTATAGCAGTAACCGGTTTTTGTTCCATAAAAAATACCTCATCTTCTCAATTAACATTAATGATTATATCATAAAATATATTTTTTTCAATAGTTATTTTAATAAAGAAACATAATGCTTGACAAAACCTTGATTTCAAGCTATCTTATTTAAAGAATTATTACACGAGGTATATATAATGGTATATAATACAATTCTTGATGCAATCGGTCACACCCCGATGATAAGACTGAATAAGCTTCCCGACGAAAACTCGGCGCAGATTTTCGTTAAATACGAGGGTGTTAATATCGGCGGTTCAATAAAAACAAGAACTGCTTATAATATGCTCAAAAGCGCAGCAGAAAAGGGCAAAATCAATGAAAAATCAATAATCGTTGAGCCAACCAGCGGCAATCAGGGAATCGGTATTGCCCTTGTTGGCGCAGTTATGGGATATAAGGTTAAAATCATTATGCCCGATTCGGTTTCGGAAGAGAGAAGAAAGCTTATTAAAAACTACGGTGCCGAAGTTGTTTTGGTTCACGATGCGGGCGACATCGGCGAGTGTATTGCTCAGTGCATCTCTCTTTCCGAGAAAATGAGGGACGAAAACCCGAATGTTTTCATTCCTTCCCAGTTTGATAATCCCGATAACCCGAAGGCTCATATTTATTACACTGCAACTGAAATTCTTGAGCAGGTTAACTGCGATATAGACGGATTCTGCTCAGGAGTTGGAACAGGGGGAACAATAAGCGGAATCGGAGAGGTTTTGAAACGTCAGAATCCCGGCATAAAAATCTGGGCGGTTGAGCCTGCTAACGCTGCAATTCTAAGCGGCGGTTCGGTTGGAACTCATCTTCAGATGGGAATAGGCGACGGACTTATTCCCGAAAATCTCAACACTAAGATTTACGATAATATTTGCGTTGTTTCCGATAAAGAGGCAATTGAAACGGCACGCCGCCTTGCAAGCGAGGAGGGCATTATGTGCGGAATTTCAAGCGGTTCAAACGTTGCTGCCGCACTAAGGCTTGCAAAAAGACTCGGCAAAGGCAAAACAGTTGTAACCGTTCTTCCCGACACGGGCGAAAGGTATTTCAGCACAGCGATGTTTGATTAATTGAAAATGCAAAATGAATAATTTCGGGTGGGCGCTGCCACACCCGATAATAATGCAAAGTGCAAAATTGAGGGCGGGACACCCGCACCCAATAATAATGCAAAGTGCAAAATGCAAAGTGCAAAATTCAGGGTGGGCGCAGCCCACACCCGATTATAGTTAAACGGGAGGGACTGAGCGCCCCCCCTTTAATATTTGTTGACATATTCTTTTATTAATATATAATAAGTATTGATAATAGATTTGGAAGAAAATTATGAAAAAGCTTTTGATTTATCTTAAAAATTATAAATTGCAATGTGTTCTTGCTCCGCTTTTTAAAATGCTTGAAGCAAGCTTTGAGCTGATTGTTCCGCTTGTTGTTGCTGCGATTATTGATAACGGAATAAAGGGCGAAAACACCGACTTTGTATATTCAAGGGTCGGAATCCTTGTTTTGCTTGCCGTTGTTGGTATGGTTGCGGCTATCAGCGCCCAGTATTTTGCGGCAAAAGCTGCAACGGGCTTTGCAACCGAGCTCAGGCTTTCGTTGTTTAAAAAGATTCAGTCCTTTTCCTATTCGGAAATAGACAGGGCAGGAACGTCGTCTTTAATAAACCGACTGACAACCGATGTTAATCAGGCTCAAAACGGGGTTAATATGGTTTTGCGCCTGTTTTTACGCTCGCCCTTTATTGTAGCCGGTGCAATTGTTATGGCTCTGCTTATTGATGCCCGTGCAGGGCTTATTTTCCTTGTTGTTGTTCTTCTTCTGAGCGCGGTTGTTATTTCGATAATGAAAATAACCGTTCCGAAATATAAGGAGATTCAAAAAACACTTGATAGCGTTACTCTTTTAACAAGGGAAAACCTGAGCGGAGCAAGGGTTATACGAGCTTTCACCAATGAAGAAATCGAAGTTAAAAAGTTTGAAGAGAAAAACGAGCTTCTTGCCCATCTTCAAAGGGTTGCAGGAAGAATATCGGCGATAATGAATCCGGCGACATATGTTATAATCAATCTCGGAATTGTTGCGCTCATTCAGTATGGCGCAATAAGGGTAAATTCGGCAAAACTTTCTCAGGGCGAGGTCGTTGCGCTTTACAACTATATGAGCCAGATACTCATTGAGCTTATTAAGTTTGCAAATCTTATTGTAACCGTTACAAAGGGTTTTGCGTCCTCATATCGTCTTGCAGATGTTCTTGAAATAGAAAATACGCTTGAACATAATAACAACGATGAAATCAAAAACACTCACGCTGTTTGCTTTGAGAACGTTTCTTTAACATATAAGGGTGCCGGTGATGAAAGCCTGAAGAACATTTCCTTTTATGCCGACAGGGGTGAAATCATAGGCGTAATCGGTTCAACGGGAAGCGGAAAATCCTCACTTGTGAACCTTATTGCCCACTACTACGATTCAACAAAGGGAACTGTTTATGTTGACGGACGAGATGTTAAATCATACTCAACCAAGGAGCTGAGAAGCAAAATAGGCTTTGCTGAGCAGAAGGCGGTTTTGTTTAGCGGAAGCGTTCGCGATAACCTTCGTTGGGGCAAGCAAAATGCAAGTGATGAAGAGATAAACGAGGCGCTGAAAACTGCCCAAATATATGACGGAATATATAAAAAAGACGGTCTTGAAACTGAAATTGAACAGGGAGGAGCAAATCTTTCGGGCGGTCAGAAGCAAAGACTTTCGGTCGCAAGAGCGATTGTGAAAAAGCCCGAGATTATTATTCTTGACGACAGCGCAAGCGCACTTGACTTTGCAACCGAAAAGGCAATGAGAAACGCCATTCTTGCGCTCGACTACAATCCAACCCTGTTCATCGTTTCCCAGCGTTGCTCTTCAATTCTGAATGCAGACAGAATTATTGTTCTTGATGACGGAGAATGCGTTGGAATAGGTAATAATGAAGAGCTTTTATCCTCCTGTGAGGTATACAGAGAAATATATTATTCTCAGTTTGAAAAGGAGGGTGAAAATGAAGAATAAAGAGGTTATTAAAAAAATATTCTCCTATATCGGAAGATATAGATTTCATCTTGTTTTTTCAATGCTGCTTGCACTAATCAGCACTTCGGGGATGCTTTATATTCCCATTCTTATAGGCAGGGCGATTGATAAGATTGTCGGTTATAAAAGTGTTGATTTCAAGGCAATGGGCGCAATTCTTTTTGAAATCGGGTTAATAATTGCAATTTGCGCGCTTTCTCAGTGGATTATGAACGCTCTCAACAACAAGATAACATATAATGTTGTTCGGGATTTGAGAGCAGGGGCGTTTTCAAAAATCGAAAGCCTGCCTGTTTCATATATTGATTCCCATAAGACGGGCGACATTGTTTCACGGGTTATCTCGGATGTAGACCAGTTTGCTGACGGTCTTTTGATGGGCTTCACCCAGTTTTTTACAGGCGTTGTAACGATTATAATAACCCTTGCATTTATGCTTTCAATCAACATCTGGATTTCAATAGTTGTTGTTATTGCTACGCCCCTTTCATTCCTGATAGCGGCCTTCGTTGCAAAGAAAACACATAGAATGTTTTCTCTTCAAAGTCAAACAAGGGGCGAGCAAACGGCGTTTATTGATGAGATGATAGGCAATCAGAAGATTGTTGATGCTTACTCGATGCAGGAGGAAAATATTGATAGGTTTGATGAAATAAACAAAAGGCTTGGCAAATATTCCCTGAAAGCAATTTTTTATTCATCAATAACAAATCCTGCAACAAGATTTGTTAACAGCATTGTTTATGCAAGCGTTGCGTTTTTCGGTGCAATTCTGGCAGTTAAAACCCATCAGGGCGCAATAACAGTTGGTGTTCTTGCAAGCTTTCTTGCATATGCAAACCAGTATACAAAGCCTTTTAACGAAATAAGCGGAGTGATAACCGAGCTTCAGAATGCTCTCGCCTGTGCTGCAAGGCTTTTTGAACTGCTTGAGGAGGAAAGCGTCCCTGCCGACAGGGATGGCGCGGTTGAAATAAAAAATGTTGACGGCAGGCTTGAGATTAGAAATATCTGCTTTTCATATAACGAAAATCAAAAGCTTATTGATGATTTTAATCTTTCCGTTAAGCCGGGTCAGAAAATTGCAATAGTCGGACCGACGGGATGCGGAAAAACAACCCTCATTAATCTTTTGATGCGTTTTTACGATGCAAAAAGCGGAAAGATTGTTCTTGATGATGAAGAATATGAAAATATAACGAGGAAATCTCTTCGCAGAAGCTTTGGAATGGTTTTACAGGAAACATGGCTGAAATCCGGAACGATCAGGGAAAATATAACCATCGGCGCGCCCGACGCAAGCAGTGAGGAAATTGTTCAGGCTGCAAAACAGGCGCACGCTCATTCGTTTATAAAAAGACTTCCCGACGGGTATGAAACCTTTATCGGAGAGGACGGCGGTTCGCTTTCACAGGGTCAAAAACAGCTTCTTTGCATTGCAAGGCTTATGCTCTGTTCACCGCCGATGCTTATTCTCGACGAGGCAACCTCATCAATAGACACAAGAACCGAAATAAGAATTCAAAAGGCTTTTTCAAAGCTTATGAAGGGAAGAACAACCTTTATCGTTGCCCACAGACTTGCAACAATTAAAGAAGCGGATGTTATTCTTGTTATGAACGAGGGAAGAATAATCGAGCAGGGAAGCCACCGTGAGCTTCTTGACAAACACGGGTTTTATTATGAACTTTATCACTCACAGTTTATGAATATTGCCTGAAAAATAAACTTTTTATAAATTTAATAAAAAATTAGCATTTTGATAGTTGTCAAAAAAAAATAAAAGTGTTATAATTTTAACATTGATTTGTTTAGGAAGTGAATTATGATGGAACAGCAGGATTCACCCTGCGCAATCAAAACAAAAAAGAAGCTTGCCGCGGCGCTCAAGGAACTGATGAAAACGGCAGCCTTCGACAAAATAACTGTTTCGGATATAACCGAAAAATGCAATGTTCACCGCCAGACGTTCTACTATCATTTTCAGGATAGATACGAGCTTCTCGACTGGATATTCTATAACGAGATTGTTGAGCCTTTCACGGATAATATCTGCGCAGATAATATTCAGGAAAAGTTTTTGAATATCTTTGAAACTATGTCAAACGACAAACAGTTTTATCAGAACGCTCTCAAAACAAACGGCGATGATTTAACAAGGTATATAAGCAAGGTTACGTCTGACCAGTTTACCGAGATTTTCAGAAATCTTTCAAAGGAAAGCGGTCTGCACATGACCGACAATGACGAAGATGGTCTTATGGCGGAATTCTTCGGCTACGGAATTTGCGGAGTTGTTATGAACTGGGCAATTCGCGGAATGAAGGAACCGCCGGAACTTATAACCGGAAAAATTGAACATTTTTTTGAAAATTGTAAAAAACTTGCAGCATAGTAAAAGCACACCGCAGGCAATCCACTGCGGTGTGCTTTTTTCTTTTATTGAACAATTAAATCTTTGTTGTATAAAACATAATTCCTTTATCGGTTATATCAATAATTCCGTATGAATAGTCACAAACTGCCCCGGGATTCATATAATATATTCCGTCATCAATTTCTGTATAAGGAATGTGAGTGTGACCGAAAAGGCAGATATCGGCCTTAATATCTTTAGCCTTCTGTTTTAAAACCCCGTATCCGTGCTTAACATAAAATGGATGGCCGTGGGTTATAAAAACTTTTTTATCCTTGCACTGAATGAGTTTGGTGAGCGGCTGGCTGCTTGAAAAATCGCAGTTGCCGGCAACGCATTCTATTTTTAAATCGGGATAAACCATAAGCAGCTCTTCAACTTCGTTTGCACTGTCGCCGAGGTTGATAAAAAGGTCTGCGTTATCCAAATGCCTTTCAACTATATCAAACAGCGCCGACGTGCGCTTGTGAACATCGGAGGTAACAACTAATCTCATTCATAAATCCTCAGAAATTATCATAATATTAACAGAATTATTATACTATACGGAGATGGAATATTCAATGAAAAAAGAAAACAATATCAATATGCAGGAACTGAAAAATGCAGCCGAAAGCGGCAGTGTTGATGATTTTATTGATAAAAATCTTTCAAACGACGCCGCAAAAAAGGTTAAGCAGGTTTTAAGCGATAAATCAGCGATGGAAAAAATGCTTTCAACGCCCGAGGCAAAGGCGCTTTTCAAGAAGCTGACTGAAAAATAACGGGGTAATTAAATGGACAACATCAATGATATTATTTCCTCACTATCAAGCGAGGATATTGAAATGCTTAAGGGCGTTGCAAGCTCTATACTCGGCGAAGAGAATAAAGGCGAAACTCTTCCCGTAGCTGTTCAGGCAAAAAATCCGCTCTCAAATCTCGGGCTGAATGCAGATGACTTTCAGATGATGATGAAGGCGAAAACGATTTTTGATAAAATGAATTCCGCTTCATCAAAAAATACCGATTTAATAAACGCGCTCAAGCCCCATCTTTCGCCCGAGTCCCGGAAAAAAGCCGACAACGCAATAAGAATAATGAAACTTTTTGAAGTTTTGCCGTATTTAAAGGATTTGTTTTAATGCCTTCTTCAAATGATATTAACGAAGCAAAAAGAAGAGTTCGGCAAATGCAGGAAAGGGCAAAAAGCTATTCCGAAAGCATTCCCGAAACCGAAAAGAATGAAACCTCGGAAAATAAAAAAGATGAACAAAAAAGCGCAGGCTTTTCCTCTTTGGGAATGCTCGATTTTCTCGGCGACTTAACAAGCGGAGATGATGGCTCAAAGGGATTAATCCTTGCGCTTATTCTCATTCTTGCCAAGGAAAAAGCCGATAATATGCTGATTTTAGCACTTTTATATATTTTGTTATAATAAATTATGGAAATTTATTCAATAATATGGTATAGTTAAAATTCAGTAATAATATTTTTGGTGGTAAAATGAAAGACTTTGAAAAGATAAGAATTAAAGACGGTGTTGATGTTATCGGCGTGCGCGCCAACCGTTTTAAAACAAATGAAATTGCAATAAGTTTTCTTGTTCCTCTAAGCGAGGAAAGAGCGGCGTCAAATTCGCTTCTCGCTTTTTTGATTTCACAAACAACAAAAAGCTGTCCTAAGCTTGCTGATTTCAATAAAAAGCTTGCAATGCTATACGGAGCGAGCGTCAATGCCTTTGTTTCAAAAATCGGTGAAAATCAGTGCATTTCCCTTGTTGCCTCCTGCCTTGACGACAGATTTGCAATAGATGATGAAAATATAAGCACAGAGGTTTTTGATTTTCTTTGCAAACTGATTTTTGATGTTAAGCTTGATGAAAACAAAGATTTCTTCAAAGAGGATATCGAACGCGAAAAGAGACTTCTTCTTGAAAAAATAGACAGCGAGGAAAATGATAAAAGAGTTTTTGCTCTGCGCCGCCTTGAAGAGATTATGTTTGAAAACGAGCCCTATTCAATTAACCGCTACGGCAGCAGAGAAAGCATTTTAAAGGTTGATTCCGCTGCGCTTAAAAGCTCTCTGGATTATATGATTAAAAGCGCAAAAATACAAATAACCGTCGTTGGCGGTGCTGATATAAACGGGATTGTTGAAACCGCAAAAGAATATTTTGACAGCGTTGAAAGATGCTATGTTCCGCCGGTTGCAAGCGTTTTTATCGGCGAGGCAAAAGAGGTTAAAACCGTTGAGCAGAGAATGGACGTTCAGCAGGGCAAGCTTGTTTTAGGCTTCAGGGTTAATGAAAAGAGCGACTTTGAATCAAATCCGAGAATGCGCCTTTTCAGCGATATTTTCGGCGGAGGACCTTATTCAAAGCTCTTTAATAATGTTCGCGAAAAACTTTCTCTTTGCTATTATTGCTCCGCAAGATACGACAGACGGAAGAGCTCTCTCATTATTCAGTGCGGCTGTGAAGAAGAAAATATGAGCAAGGCAATTGAAGAGATTTTAAATCAGCTTGCTGATATTAAAAACGGAGATATAGATAAAGAACTTGCAGCAGGCAGAATGGCTATAACCGATGCAATAAACAGCGTTGAGGATGATTCGCTTTCGCTTCTGAGCTGGTATATCAATCAGATTTGCGACAATGAAATCCTAACGCCGGGCGAGTCTGCAAATGAAAACCAAAGAGTATCAAAGGATGAAGTCTGCAATTGCGCAAAGCTTCTCAGCCTTGATACAATCTATAAGCTTGTTTCAAAAAAGGAGGGTGAATAATGGATATTAAGGAAATCAAATCCGAAATCCTTGAAGAAAAGTATTTTGAAATCAACCACCCTTCAGGACTTAAAATCTTTGTTATGCCGAAAGAAAACTATTCGTCGGCATATGCGGTTTTCGGAACTAACTACGGCTCAATAGACACAAGATTTAAAAGGTCTGATTCAGAGGAATGGACTCAGGTCCCCGAAGGGATTGCCCATTTTCTTGAGCATAAGCTTTTTGAAAGCGAAGAGCTTGGAGCATTTGAAAGATATGCAAAAACAGGCGCAAGCGCAAACGCCTATACCTCTTTTGATAAAACCTGCTATCTTTTTCAGTGCAGCGATAATTTTAAAGAGAGCTTAAAAATTCTTCTCGACTTTGTTCAAAACCCGTATTTCACTGCGCAGACGGTTGAAAAAGAACAGGGCATAATCGCTCAGGAGATAAGAATGTATCTTGATGACGCAGGCTGGATGAGTATGTTCAATCTCCTTCGCTGCTTCTATCATAAGCATCCTGTTAAAATTGATATTGCAGGAACCGTTGAATCCATCGCCGAGATAACGGACAAGCTTCTTTACAGCTGCTACAATACCTTTTATAATCTTCACAATATGGCTCTTGCAGTGGTCGGCAATATAAATGTTGACGAGGTTCTCGAGGTTTGTGATGAATATCTTAAACCTTCACAAGAACTTTCGATAGAAAAATCCTTTGAAGATGAACCGAGAGAGATTGTTCAAAGCTATATGGAGCATATTCTTGAGCTTTCGGTTCCGGTTTTCAGTTTCGGATATAAGGAAGAATGTGCAAAGCCTCTTCCAACCTTTAAAGAGTATATTGAAACAAATATCCTTCTCGAGGTTATCGCAGGAAAAACCTCTCCGCTTTACACAAGGCTTTTTGAAAACGGACTTATCAACAGCTCTTTTTCAAAAGAGTATTTCACAGGCTACGGATTTGAAGCCGTTATATTTGACGGCGAAAGCGAAAAACCCGAAGAGGTTGCAAAGGCAATCAATGAGGAGGTTGCGAGAATTAAAAAAGAGGGGATTAACCCCGAGCTTTTTGAAAGCGTTCGCAGAACTCTTTACGGAAAAGAAATTATGTCTTTTAACGATATAGATAATATTGCAAATTCTCTTATTGCATGTCAGTTTAATAACTGGAATATGTTTGACGCAGTTGAAATTTATAAGAATATAACGGTTGATGATATTGAAAAACGCCTCTCTTCAATGATGGACGAGGAATACAGTGCATTGTCGGTTGTAAAGAAAAGTTGTCAGTAGTTAGTTGTCAGCAGCCGGATATAATTACGAATTACGAGTTACGAATTACGAATTGTGGTTACTCGGCTTCGCCTCGGACAATAAGTTCGGTTCGTCAAGGACGCCGTCTGATAATTTAATCGGGTGCGGGTTATTCCCCTGCTAGGGGAAATGTCGAGCTTGCGAGACAAAAGGGTCTGGCGCCCGCTCCAAGGGTCCCGCCCTGAATTTTCAATTTTCAACTTTCAACTTTCAATTTTGAATTTTTCAGGAGGAAAATATATGAGCGATTTCACCCATGTATATTTTGACGGGCTGGGGATTGATTTTAACCTTCAGTCGGTTGCATTTACCGTCTTTGGTCGTGAGATACACTGGTACGGCTTGATAATTGCCTTTGGTTTCGGACTTGCGGTTTTATACGGAGGCAGGGGAGCTTACAAGTGGAAAATGAGTCTCGACGGAATGACGGATGTTCTTCTCTGGGGAACGATTTTCGGAATAATCGGTGCAAGAGCATATTATGTTGCTTTTGAATGGGATTATTATTCTCAGCACTTAAACGAAATACCTGCAATATGGAATGGCGGAATTGCAATCTATGGCGGAATTATCGGGGCTCTTATCGGGGCGGCGATAGGCTGCAAGGTTGGTAAAATAGACTTTTTGAATCTTCTTGATTTGGGCGCGCTGGGCTTGCTTATCGGGCAGGGCATCGGAAGATGGGGCAATTTCTTCAATCAGGAGGCTTTCGGAACAAATACCGAAACTGCCCTTTTCAGAATGTGGTCGCCAAAAATAAGAGATACTCTTGCCGCATCCTCAGAAACTCTTGCAGCAAAGGGCATTGAGGTTGACCCGACTCTTCCCGTTCATCCAACCTTTCTTTATGAAAGCATATGGTGCCTTCTGAGCTTCCTCATTCTTCATATCATTGTTAACAAATGCAGAAAGTTCAAAGGCGAAATATTTATGCTCTACGGTGTTTTATACGGCGCTGAAAGAATGATTGTTGAAGGTATGAGAACCGATTCCCTTTATATAGGAAACACAACGCTGCGCGTTTCTCAGCTTCTTTCAATGATTATTGTAGCCGTTGCTCTTGCCTTCTTTATCTATTTTATGATAAGAGCAAAAAAAGGAACCCTTCCCGAAAAAATGCTTCCTGTTATTGCTGTTAAAAGTGAAAAGGGAGAAGAGGACGACGAACTTTCAACATTAGTTGTTGATATTAAAAATAATGATAAAGCAGAGGAAAATGAAAATGCAGATAATTAACGGTAAAGCTGTTTCAGCAAACGTTAAGGCTGAGGTTAAAAAGGAATGTGAAGAGTTAAAAACGCAGGGCATTGTTCCCGGACTCGCAGTTATAATTGTTGGAGATGACCCGGCTTCTCAGGTTTATGTTCGCAATAAGGAAAAAGCCTGCGAGGAATGCGGATTTTACAGCAGAAAATATGCCCTTCCAAAGGAAACAACTCAGGAAGAGCTGAACAATCTCGTTATGGAGCTTAATAAGGATAAAAGCATTAACGGAATTCTTTGCCAGCTTCCGCTTCCTTCTCATCTTGATGATAAAGAGGTTATCAATCTTATTGACCCGATTAAGGATGTTGACGCTTTTCATCCCGAAAATGTGGGCAGAATTATGATAGGGGATTACAGCTTTCTTCCCTGCACACCTGCAGGAATTATTGAGCTTATAAAATCAACAGGGGTTGAAATAAGCGGCAAAAAGGCAGTTGTTATCGGAAGAAGTAATATTGTCGGCAAGCCGATGGCAATGCTTTTGCTTCACGAAAACGCAACTGTTGAGATAACTCATTCAAGAACGAAAAATCTTGAAGAGGCTGCCGCAGACGCAGATATTCTTGTTGTTGCAATCGGAAAAGCAAAATTCGTTAAAAGCAATATGGTTAAAGACGGCGCTGTCGTTATTGATGTTGGTATGAACAGGGATGAAAACGGCAAGCTCTGCGGCGACGTTGATTTTGAGGACGTTAAGGATAAATGCTCCTTCATAACACCCGTTCCCGGCGGAGTTGGTCCGATGACTATTTCAATGCTTATGAAAAACACGCTGACAGCAGCTAAAATACAGAATAATATAAAATAAGTTTCGAGTTGCGAGTGCCGAGTTCCGAGTTCTTGGTTTCTCGCTGCGCTCGGGCAATTAATTATAATCGTCGCTTGCGACCCGTAATTCGGAACTCATAATTCGTAATTATAAAAAAGTATGATAGGAAAAATAGTTTTATTAGTTGTTCTTATATTCTTAAACGCAGTTTTTGCAAGCGCGGAAATTGCGGTTATTTCAATGAATGACGCAAAGCTGCATCAGCTCTCATCCGAGGGTAATAAAAAAGCGGTTTTGCTCTCAAAATTAGTTGAGCAGCCTTCAAGGTTTCTTGCAACAATTCAGGTTGCAATAACGCTTGCAGGTCTTTTAAGCTCTGCTTTCGCGGCGGATAGCTTTGCTCAGCCGATAGTTAAATGGATGATTTCTTCAGGGGTTAATATCAGCGAAAAAACCCTGAGCAATATAACCGTTATTCTCATAACCCTTATTCTTGCATATTTCAATCTCGTTTTCGGCGAACTTGTTCCGAAAAGAATAGCAATGAAAAAGGCTGAAAGTATGGCTCTCGGGATGAGCAGAATGCTCTACGGCGTTTCGGTTGTTTTCAAGCCAATTGTTTTTATTCTCAGCGTTTCAACAAATCTTGTTTTAAGAATTCTGAAAATCAATCCGAATGAAAACGATGAAAAGGTAACCGAAGAGGAGATTAGAATGCTCCTTTCCCAGGGAAGAGAGCAGGGAACGATAAACGATTATGAAAATGAGATTATTCAGAATGTTTTTGAGTTTAACGACTGGGCGATTGAGCAGATTTGCACCCACAGAATAGATGTTGATTTGCTTGATGCGGATGATTCAATTGAAGAATGGAACAAACTGATTTTTGAAACAAGACATACATATTATCCTGTTTTCAGGGGTAATAATGAGAATATTATAGGAATACTCGACACGAAGGATTATTTCCGACTAAGTAAAAAATCAAAGGCTTCAGTCCTTCAGAATGCCGTTGATGAGCCGTTTTTTGCACCTGAAGGGCTTAAAGCAAACCAGCTTTTCAAGCAAATGAAAACAAAAAGAAGATATTTTGCCGTCATTATTGACGAATACGGCGGATTTGAGGGAATAATAACTCTGCACGATTTGATGGAAGCTCTTGTCGGCGATATGTATGATATCGAGGAGGGCAAAGTGCAAAGCGATATTCAGCTTTTAACCGAAGACAACTGGCGTATAAGGGGAAGCGCGGATATAGATGATGTTTCCGAAGCTATCGGCGTTGATTTGAGTGATGAGGATATGTTTGATACCTTTAACGGATATGTTTGCTCGGTTATCGGGCGTGTTCCGAATGATGATGAAACCTTTATCTGCGAAACAGACGAGCTTATTATCAGCGTTCGTTCGGTTAAAAACCATATGATTGAAAGCGCAACCGTTACTAAGAAAGAGAAGAATAAAAAAGAAAATAAAGGAACTGATTAAATGGCTCTTGAAGAACAGCTTGTTGATTTATTAATTGAAAAAAACTACCATATTTCATTTGCAGAATCCTGCACGGGCGGACTTTGCTGCGCAAATCTTGTTAATGTAACAAATGCCTCAAGGGTTCTTGATATGAGCTTTGTAACCTATGCAAACGAGGCGAAAATTGAGCTTCTCGGAGTTAAGGCTGAAACAATTCTTGAAAACGGAGTTGTTTCCGAAGAGGTTGCAAAAGAGATGGCTCAGGGCGTTTCAAAAAGGGCAAGAAGCGAAATCGGAGTCGGCGTAACGGGAGTTGCCGGCCCCGGCGGCGGAACTGCGAAAAAGCCTGTCGGTATGGTTTGTTTCGGATTTTGCATAAACGGAAAAACAACAACATTCACAAAGCGCTTCGGTGAAATCGGAAGAAATCAGGTAAGAAAATCTTCGGTTGAATTTGTTTATAACACATTGATAGAATTATTAAAAAATGCTTGATTTTGCGGCTGTTTTAATGTAGAATAACAAAGGTGATTTAATGATTAATGTTTTCACGAGGAAAATCCTTATTCAGGATACCAACGCCGAGGCTGTTGCAGCGGTTTGGTCAAAGTTGAGAGAAAACGGAATTAAATATGAGGTTGCAACAAAAACTCATACCTCGTCTTTCAAAAGAATGCTTTCGCAAAAGCAGAATATGCATTTCAATATGGGCGGCATCCCCGCAAGTATGATGGAACACCAAAACGCATATCTCTACATAGTTTATGTTCATAAAAACGATTACGAAAACGCAAAATCCCTTTGTGATTTGTAATAGAATAATTGCTGGTATGGCTCAGTTGGTAGAGCAGCGCATTCGTAAACGGAAGGTCATAGCAGCAAAAACGTTAAAAATAAATAATTCGCTACTGTGGCTCAGTTGGTAGAGCAGCGCATTCGTAATGCGCAGGCCGTCGGTTCGAGTCCGACCAGTAGCTCCAGGGCTTCCCTCCGGGAAGCCTTATTTTATGCGGGTTTACGGCGTTTTTCAGTTTTGAAAATGAGAAAAATATAGAAGTAAAAATCTTATAATATCAGGCGAATTTCTCACTGCAAAAAATAATCTCATCCCGAAACTTTCAGGATGAGATTTTTCAGTAACTCGCTCAAGACCATCTAATGACCATTTATGAAATTATAGGTTGTAGTATTTGCTCGACAAATCAGAAGTTGTCTGTCAGTTCAATATAGTAAGGACAGATATTTTCATAGTGCCCGTCCTTCATTCTAAAACCCTTCGGAATAACGCCGAGCTGTATAAACCCGATACGCTCATAAAGATGTCTTGCGTGGATATTGCTTTCAACAACGGCGTTGAATTGCAGAATCTTGAAACCGATTCTCTTGGCGTTTTCAATACAGTCAAGCACTAATTTTTCGCCGATATGCTTTCCTCTGCAAGAGGAACTGACGGCATAGCTTGCGTTACAGATATGACCGCACCTGCCGACATTGTTGGGGTGAAGAATATACAGTCCTACCATCTTGCCGTTATCCTCTGCTACACCGCAATAACTCTGTGCGGCGAAGAATTCGGTGCCCGTCTGTTTGCTGAGACATTCTTCCTGCGGAAAGGCAACACCGTCCTCAACGACCTCGTTCCAAATGGCAATCATTTCTTCTAAGTCTTTTTCGTTATACTTTCTGATTATCATATAATTATCTCCACAAATCCCGATTTGTCGAGTTCATTGTATCACATTTTCCACTTCGTTGTCTTTTTTCTTTTTAATAACGGTCATACAAATCGCAGTAACGACTGCGCCCAAGATAAATCCGCCGCATGCAAAGAGCGTACCCGTACCGCCTGAGAAGGTTGAACCGCTGACCGAAGCGGTAGCGTTCGGATTCGGAAAGCCGTCAAAGCTGCCGTTTTCAATAAAGACGTCTGACTTAACCTCTGCGAACATACGGGTCCCGTCAGGGCATTCCATTTGCTTAAATGATATTTCTACAGGGCTGTCAGGACTGCTCGGGAATGTATTCTTTATATCATCCTCATCCCAATCCGCGCCAAGCTGTATATACATCGGAAGCGAATTTACCAATTCGCTTTCCTCCAAGCCTTCGGGATTAACAACGCCGTATAGGAATATACTCTGTGCATCACTTCGCTTTTCCGGTGTATCGTCAAGCTCATTATAATAGAGGCGATATTCGGCGTTATCAGCGTCGAGCCACATAACCCAGAAAAACGAGCCCGCCTCAATAAGGCCTTGTGAATTATCAATGCCGTACCATGCAGACGAGCCGTCGGATTCTTCCTTGAGCCATGTAATGCCGTTATCTTTTACTACTGCACTGGTTCTGCCGTTATCTGCAACATAATAAGTTACGCCGCTTTGAGTAATGGGCGTGACATTTGCAAAAGCAGTAAGCGACATAGCGGCAAGAGCCGATAACACAATAAGTGACATAATAAGTGAAACTAATTTTTTCATTTTTTCCTCCCGTAGAGAATATATTTTTGTTGCGAATTGTTTATATACTACCACACAATATGTGACAAAAAGGTGACAAAGTACGAATCAGCTAAAGCCCGATTTGTCGAGTTCATTATACCACATCAAGCCCAAAAAGTACAGACGAAAGACATTGTCACGCTTCAAACCCCAAATATGCCTAATAAGGTAGTTTACCCTTGCTTTCTTCAAAGTGGCTCTCAAACCCCTTGAAAACACTGGCTTAAATTTGGTGAAAAGCGTGACATGGCTGTTTAATATATTGATTTTTTGCTACGCCGGAAACCTGATTTTCTTTGTGTCCTTGCCTGAATTCTCAATCAGGTTTTTCATTTTATCCGCTGCGTTTTTCTGCATATCGTCCGTGACGTGCATATAGGTGTTCATTGTGAAGCCGGCATCCGTGTGACCGAGCATGTGCGATACGGTTTTAACGTCAACGCCAGCCTCAAGCGTGAGCGTTGCGAAGGTGTGGCGTAAATCGTGGAAGCGTATTTTCGGCAAGCCCGCCCGTTCCTGAATTCTGTGCAGTTTCCTTGTTACCGCCGAGGTATCTCGGATTTCTCCCGTTTCAGGGGAGGGGAAGATGTATTTTGACGGAATCTGCCTTTCCTTCATTTCAAGCAGTAAGTCAACGAGATCGTCGTTTATGCGTATCGTTCTCATTGAGTTTTTCGTTTTCGGCGTTGTAATAATCAGCTCTCCCTTGATTTTCCTTACGCTCTTGTTAACGCTTATCGTGCTGTTCTCCACGTCAAGGTCCGTCCATTCAAGTGCGCATATTTCTCCGAGCCGCATTCCCGTCGTCAGCTCAAGGTAATAGAATTCATAACAGCCGCAATTTTTCGTTTCTTCAAGGAATCTGCCGATTTCTTCCTTTTTCAGCGTTTTCATTTCGGGCTTTTCGGTAATGGGCATCTTAACTTTTGAGCAGGGATTTTTAACTATCAGCCCTTCGTCAACCGCTTTTTCAAGGCATACGCTCAGCGAGCGCTGAACGCCCTTAACCGTGTAGGGCGACAGCGAAGGACCTCTCGTTTCTCTGTCCCTGATTCGTCCATTATTCAGCAGCTCAACGAGAAATTGTTGGCAGGCTACCGTTGATATCTCGCTCAACTTCATCTTCCCGAATACAGGAAGAATATACAACCTGAATCGCTGTTCGTAGCCGTAAGCAGTGTACTCCTTGATAACACCCTTACAGAAAGTGTTTATCCAAATTTCGTACCACTTTTCAAGCGTGGGGTCCGATTCGGTCAGGTAATTATGAGAGGACAGTATTTTCTGTTCTTCCTTAAATTTCTCTTGCGCCGCAGTAAGCTTTTCCTGGCATTCGGTTTTGGTTTTAGCGGTAACGCTCTTGCGTTTGATTTTTCCGTTTTCGTCTGTGCCGATATTAAACCAGCCTTCCCAGCGCCCGTCTTTTCGTTTGCGAAGCATACCTTCGCCTTTTGCTCTGCGAGCCATTAAAACTCACCTCCAATGATTTTTCAAACACAAAATACCATTAAGATACCTTAAAGTCCAGATATTTTTGAATCATCTTTTTTATAATTCTGTATAAATAATTTGTATAAGGGTAGTGCTATTAATAATGAAACCTTGATTTTCGCAAGAACAATATGTATAATAATACATAAGTTGGAGGCACGAAATGAAAAAGGAAAGAGTATTTGAAATAATGCGCTATCTCTCCTGCACGGTTGTTATAACAACTGTCAGTTGGGGTTCTTATGCCATTTTTGTTGACAAGCTGAATATGAGCGTATTTTTATCAAATCTGCTTAGCTGGCTACTTGCAACAAGTCTTTCCTTTTTTGTAAACAAGCTTTGGGTGTTTCAGTCATATACCTTCAAAAAAGACGAATTGATAAAAGAATTTATAACCTTCTTTTCGTCAAGGATATTTTCGGGCGTTATAGAAATTGGCGGCGTTCCTCTGCTTGAAAAAATACGCTTTGACAAGCCGTTTTATACACTTGCTGAGAAGATCGGACTTTCCCTTGAGTTTTTCTTTACCGATGGGATATATTCAAAGATTTTTTCAGGAATTATAGTGCTCATCCTGAATTATATTTTTGCTAAATTGCTTGTATTCAGAAACAAAACTAATGTCAAGGAGTAGATAATTGAAAACTATGAATTAACTTTTTTATCAATCCATTTCTTTAAATAATCTTTAGGTATGACGATGCGCCTTCCCATATTGATAGCAGGGAAGGTTTTATCTTTCTTTATGAGTTTGTATAAGCTGACGGTTGAAATTGAAAGCGCTTCCGCCGCCTGTTCCACCGATAGTGTTACCGGCATTTCATCAAAATTTGTATACATAAAAATCACTCCTTTTTCTAAAAACCCCTTTTTTTAGTTCTGTGTAAAGATTTTGGATATGGGGTTATATAAAATTTACATCGTCATTGTGAAGCCTTCATCTTCATCCTCATCATCGTAATAATCGTCAGCATAATTTTGCTTTTGTAATTCTGCTTCCTGACGAAGCCGTTCCTGTTGCTCATGCTTTGCTTTTGCAGATTTGTAAGCGGCATTGACTGCGGCTGCGCCGAGGTCAACAATAGCAACAGCATTGTCCGCTGCTCTCTGTGATTCGCTCTCGTCTTTTTCTTTCTTGGTGTCTTCGGCTACGCCGTCCTTCTGACCGTGAGCAAGTTTTTTCTTCATCAGCTTCTCACGCACTTTCTTATCAAGCTGCGAATGTAAATCGTCAAGCCGTTTCTGACAGGCGGTGTTGATAAAGAAACCAACCATATACGCAATGTCATTTATGATTGCCTTGTTAGTGTTATCTGTCGCTGTTTGATTCTCGCCCCGACTCATATCCATTTTCAGAACGTAATTGATGATTTTGTTTTTCAGTACCTTGAATTCATTGTTATCTTCAAGCGGTATGTCAGGGTCATTACTGCTATTGTAATATACAGATAGTTTCTCTCTGTTAAGCCTGTTCCATTCTGAATACAACTTACTGATTTCCGGTATTTCTGCAAGCGATTTCAGTATATCGTCAACGCTTTTCTTTACGTTCTTAGGCAGATAGCCGTATTGCTTTTTACCTGAACATTTTTGTAATTGTTCTGCTAATTTCAGGAATTGCTGAAGGAGATTATCGTCAATACTTACTCTGCCGATATCGTAAAGCATTTCATCAAACTTGTCCTTCAGTTCTTCACGGATATCTGTTTGCAGTTTGAATAACTTGTACTGCTCGTTGCGAAATATATCGTTAGCAAAAGCACTTTTTAGTTTTTCATAACCCTTTGCAGTAATGTAGCCGTTTCCACTTGTAGAATATACCATAAGGTGTATGTGAGGATGATGTTTCGTGTTATGAAACGCCGCGTACCATTTCAGTTCACTAACAGCAATCTTATGTGCTTCTGCAATTTCATTAATGTTTCTTCGCACACAATTCTTCCACGCCTCTGCGTTATCATAACCAAGACGGGACGCATCTTCTCTGCGCAAACTGATGACGTCAGAGAAAACAATTCCGTTAACGGAAGCAACTTCCTCCGCAGCTTTTTCCAAATCAATATCGTCATCTGTATCGGAAAACAAACCGTGCGAGCCGATTTTTTCAACGCCGGGACGCTCTGCAACATAATGCATAAGCGTTTTTAAATCAGCGATTGTATCTGCATTTCTTTCCGCGATAGCAGAGAGCAGTTCCGACGCATTAGCCTTCGTCATATTCTTTACGTATGAATCGAATTCGGGGTACATACAGATATCGGGGTAGTGACGGAACGCTCTGTATATTAAATCATCCTGCTGCTTTGTACTCGGCTTATGCTCGGCGTTGGTATCCAGCTTTTCAACGCCTTCACGCGTCGCCATATATTTTAACAGCTTGCCCGTGCCTTTTGTTTTTGCACCTTTGTAGTACTGAGTTTTTACAACAATCTTAGCCATATTTATTTTTCAATGGGGCTGCGATTTTCATACGCTTTCTCTAAACTAATTGTGCCGTTTGTTTCAGCAACCATGCGAGCAATTCTCTGATGCAGACCGTCATAGTATTCATCGGCAATATCATAAACGTCAGCAAACATCTGCGTTGTCATTCCCGTTTCAACAGCAAGCTTGAACAGCATATCGCTGATGCTTTTCTCTACGCCGCCAATGACATTTTTAATACTGCGATTGATAACAGGCGAGAGATAATCTAGGCTTTCATTCTGCAAAAGATAACCGATATAGAAATCAATGGCGGTACGAACGAAGTCGCTTTCCGAAGTACAGTCCGCAAGCTGCATTGCCGTTTTCATTTTCTTCGCCTGTTCAGGCTCCTGATAATATACATGCCTTTCCTTATTCATTCAAAAACTCCTCTAAAAATACTGACGCCATTTGTGACATACCTTTTAAATGCCGAAATACCTTGAAAAACAGCGAGCTCTGCACGCTGATGTGCGCCGTGCGGCGACGCCGCACTTAATCCTGTTTCTAATAATTTATCAGGATTTCTGGGGCCAGTAGTATTCAAAGTAGTCAAGCGGCTCTCCGTTTTCGTTATAAGCGAATTTTACAAGATGCCTCATCGCATCTCTTTTATCCGTTAAGTCAAAGAGTGTATAGAGGTTTGTAGTCTGTTTACCGTTGATGAATCGGGGCTCAATATCAATCATCAATTTGTCCTCTAATTCCTTTAGCGCTTTGTCAACTACGGGACGCGACATACCGCAACGATTACCGATTGTCATACGGGAAGGGAAGCACTGACCTTTATCATCACTGAAATAGGCAAGCGCGCCGTAGACGGCAAACGCATTTCCCGAAAGCCCTCTGTCAAAAATGTCAAGCGGAAGGATGAAAAAATCACCGCGCTTGTATTCATATTCGGGTTTCTTAAATGTATAATCCATAGTATAATTCCTTTCATAATTATATTTTTAAACAGAAAACGGGTAGGTAAAGATGTCAGTTAGTCTGACACAATACCTACCCGTTACTCACATGTTCACAGATGTGCGGATGCTATTTTACTACGCCGTTACAGTTCCTATTATCGGCACTTGGAATATTGAATTTTCAACTTTTTTAATGTCCGTGTTGAGC
>JAFUZY010000168.1 GCA_017476375.1 Eubacterium sp. | reverse complement strand
GCAATATCCTTGTTATTTTGCACTCTTTTTCAACAATTAGGTGGAAAATCTGTACAAATATTTCTACAATTCTATTTATTTGATAAATATTTTTCCCTAATAACAATTTTGGCTGCCTCACTTCCGTGAGACAGCCCCTTATTTTAAATAATTCTTGATATTGCTGTTAAATAATGTTATTATTAAAAAAGCATAATTTGAATATTTATATATTCTTATTAATCCTTTAAAGGAGGATAATAAATGGAAAAAACAATTTCGCAAATGCGTCTTGAAAAACTTTTTGACTCAGGAGAGTACACTCCGATAGACGCTTTTGCAAAATCATCCGACGGTGATGCCGAGGTTGATGCCGGCTTCGGTCTTATTGGAGGAAAGAATGCATACGCTTTTGCTCAAAATTCGGATGAAAACAGCGGAGCAATAACCGTTGCTCAGTGTGCAAAGATTAAAAAGATCTATGAGCTTGCCGAAAAAACAGGCTGTCCGTTAATCGGAATATACGATTCTAACGGAGTTAAGCTTACTGAAGGCTTCGAGGTTCTTAGTGCCTATGGCGAGCTTGTTAAAGCTTCTGCAAGACTATCGGGAGTTGTTCCTCAGGTTTCGATTATAGCAGGTGCTTGCGTCGGAACATCCGCACTCATTGCGAATATGGCAGATGTTGTTATCGCACTCGAGGATGCTGATTTCTATGTAACCGCACCGAGCGAGGTGAAGGTTTCACAAAGCAGCGAAGAGGGAATAATAGATATTGTTGCATTTGATATTGATGACGCTGTTTCAAAGGCTAAGTCAGTTCTTGAAATGCTTCCCGGCAACAACCTTGAAATTGCAGGCTGTTTTGAAGCAAAGGAAAGCAACGCTGTTCCGAGTGCTGATATGGATAAAAATCAGCTTCTTTCTGCAATTGCAGACAGCGGTTCTGTTATTGAACTGAAAAAAGATTATGGTTGCAATGTTGCAACTGCTCTTGCAAGCGTTGGCGGGGAAGCAGTGGGGTTAATCGTTTTTGATGAAAAGGAACTTTGCCCCTGTTGCTCATATAAAGCTGAAGCTCTTATTAAGCTCTGCGATGCTTTCAGCCTTCCGATTATAACGATTGCGAACGGAAAGGGCTTAAAGAGAAAGAGCGGAAAAGAAGCTCAGGTGCTTGTTGCGGCTACCAAGCTTACAAGTGCGTACGCATCTGCAACCTGCCCAAAAATCAGTCTTGTAACAAAAGAGGCATTTGGCGGCGCTTATATTATTCTTGCAGGAAAGGGCGCTAATGCCGATTTAACCTTTGCGTGGGACGGCGCAGTTGTTTCTCCTCTTGAAACGGAAAGCGCAGTTGCATTTTTGTTTAATGAAAGACTGGCAAACGGCGAAAAAAGGGAAGACCTTGAAAAAGAATATAAAGAAACAATCGGATCCGCCTTCTCAGGAGCTGCAAGCGGTGCGATTGACGATATATTCGCGCCGGAACAAACAAGAGCGAAGCTTTTTGCAGCTCTTGATATGCTTGCAGGCAAGAGGGAAACAACTCTGCCTAGAAAACATTCTGTTAAATAATCTATCGGAGGATTTAAGATATGAAAAATTATACTATAACCGTTAACGGAACACCTTATAATGTAACAGTCGAGGAGGGCGCTTCCGCTCCTGTTGCGGCTCCTGCTCCTCAGGCAGCTCCTGCTCCTCAGGCAGCTCCAACACCTCAGGCAGCTGCTCCGGCACCTGCACCTGCTCCTCAGGCAGCCCCGTCAGGCTCAGCAGGAAGCGTTAATGTAGACGCTCCGATGCCCGGAAATATTCTTGATATAAAGGTTTCAGTCGGCGCATCTGTTAATCAGGGTGATGTTCTTCTTGTTCTTGAAGCTATGAAGATGGAAAATGATATAGTTGCTCCTCAGAGCGGAACAGTTGCATCTGTTAATGTTTCAAAGGGCGATACTGTTGAGGCAGGTCAAACCCTTATAACAATGAACTAAGAGGTATTTTAAATGGCTAAAATTGCAATAACCGAAACCGTTCTTCGTGATGCTCATCAGTCGCTTCTTGCAACAAGAATGAGAACGGACGAGTTTTCGGATATTCTTGAAAAAATGGATAAAATCGGCTACCATTCTCTTGAATGCTGGGGCGGCGCAACCTTTGATGCGTGCCTACGCTTCCTTGATGAAGACCCATGGGAAAGGCTCAGATTAATCCGCGAAAAATGCCCGAACACGAAACTGCAGATGCTTTTCAGAGGTCAGAATATGCTCGGCTATCGCCATTATTCTGATGAGGTTGTTGATTATTTTGTTAAGAAGAGCATTGATAACGGAATTGATATTATGAGAATATTTGATGCTCTCAATGATGTTCGCAATCTCCAGACTGCGATTAATTCCGCTAATAAGTACGGCGGTCATGTTCAGGCAGCGATTTCATACACAACCGGTCCTGTTTTCGATACAGAATACTACTGTAATTATGCAAAACAGCTTGAAGAAGCAGGTGCGGCGTCAATTTGTATTAAAGATATGGCAGGTCTTTTAACACCATACGGAACATACGAGCTTGTTAAGGCGCTTAAAGAAACGGTTAAGATTCCTATTCAGCTTCATTCCCACTACACTTCGGGTCTCGCTTCAATGGTTCAGCTTAAGGGCATCGAAGCAGGTGTTGACGCTATTGATACTGCTATTTCACCACTCGCACTCGGAACGTCCCATCCTGCAACCGAATCAATGGTTGCAGCGCTTAAAGGTACTGAGTTTGATACAGGGCTCGACCTTAAGGCTCTCAGTGAAATTCGTGATTTCTTTGTTCCTCTTCGTCAGAAATATATCGAAAGCGGTCTGCTTGATCCTAAGATGCTTAGCGTTGATGCTAACACTCTTTTGTATCAGGTTCCCGGCGGAATGCTTTCAAATCTTAATTCCCAACTCAAGCAGGCAGGCAAGGAAGATATGCTTGAAGAGGTTCTTGCCGAGGTTCCGCGTGTTCGTAAGGATTCAGGCTATCCGCCTCTTGTAACACCTACCTCGCAGATTGTTGGAACGCAGGCAGTTTTCAATGTTATTATGGGCGAGAGATATAAAATGGTAACAAAGGAATTCAAGGATATGGTTGCAGGAAAATACGGCAAAACGCCCTGCGACATTGACCCTGAATTCAGAAAGAAGATAGTCGGTGATGATGAAATTATTGATTGTCGACCGGCAGATAAGCTTACCGACACGATTGAGCAGTTCAGAAATGAAATTCTCGAATTTTGCGAATCAGACGAGGATGTTCTTTCATATGCTCAGTTCGGTGCAGTTGCGGTTAAATTCTTTGAAAAAAGAAGGGATAAAAAATATTCTCTCGATTCAAAGCACGATGATATAGAAAACAAAATTCATCCGGTATAATTTCAGGGGGCGGTTTTCGCCCCCATATGTTTTTTTACGGTGTTTGTTAACGATATAATAATGAACAGTTGACTGAAAATGAATTAAATGATATAATAAATTGGTAAAATTATTTTTAATATACGGAGGTATGTTATGAACGTTCTTATCTTTGGCGGAACAGGGCTATTAGGCTCTGCAGCTGCCCAGCTTTTTATTGACAGAGGTCATAAGGTTAAAACAATCGCACTTCCTCCTCTTCCGGAAGGAGCTCCGATTCCCGAGGAGATGGAAATCTCTTTTGGTAATTTCCTTGAGCTTACTGATGAAGAGCTTGAAGAGGCAATGACAGGCGTTGACGCATTTATTTATGCTGCCGGTGTGGACGAGAGAGTTGAGTTCCCGCCTCCGGTTTACGATGCATATAAGAAATATAATATAGACCCTGTTGACCGTTGTCTTGCAATGGCAAAGAAATGCGGGGTTAAAAAATGTGTTGTTCTCGGCTCATATTTCGCTTGGCTCGCAAAAGAGCATCCTGAAATGAAACTCACTGAAAAGCATCCCTATATTGCTTCCAGAATTGAGCAGGAGGAGGTTGCTTTCAAATATGCAGACGAGAATATGGGAGTTGCGGTTCTTGAGCTTCCCTATATCTTCGGAACTCAGCCCGGAAGAAGACCTGTTTGGGTTATTCTTATTGAGCAGCTTCAGAGATTTGAAAAAATGCCCGTAACAATGTATCCTGCCGGCGGAACGGCAATGCTTACTGTTCGTCAGGTAGGTGAGGCAATAGTCGGCGCGGCAGAGCAGGTTGAGGGAGCAAGAGCATACGGCATTTCCTGCTACAACTTAACATGGCGTCAGTTCCTTAAAATTGTTTACAGAGCAATGGACGGAATTGAGGACAGAAAGATTGTTGACGTTCCGAAATGGATGTTCAAGGCTTTCGGTCTCACAATGAGAAAAGACTATGAAAAGCGCAATATTGCCTGGGGTATTGACCCTGTTTATCTTGCAGACATTATGGGTATGAATCTTTTCATTCCGACTGATGACACAAGAGAGCTTGGTTGCACACCGGATGATATTGAAGCAGCAATCTTTGATTCAATTAAACTTTCAAAAGATTCATTTGAAGGAAAAGCAAAACTCCTTGATATGAAAGGCGAATAAAAAAAGATGCCATCGGCATCTTTTTTTAATTAAGAATTAATAATTAATAATGAAGAATTTATGGCGGGACCCTTGGAGCGGGCGCCAGACCCTTTTGTCTCGCAAGCTCGACATTTCCCCTAGCAGGGGAATAACCCGAACCCGATTATGTTTCGGCGGACGAAAAACCTCACACCTTCCCTTTGAGGGGAAGGGGGACCGCTTGCGGTGGATGAGGTGTGTTGATAATATGAATACAATAAAACAATTAAGAGTTAGAATGAAGAATTTTTGTTACTCGCTTCGCTCAAACAATTATATAATAGCTGTGCGCAGCACCCGAAATTCTTAATTCTAAATTCTTAATTCATAATTAAAAAAGACCCGAAGGGGTCTTTTTTAATCCGCGCATCCGCCGAGGCTGAAGATAACCTGCCGTTAAACGCAGGTGGGTATCATCCCGTATACTTTTGTGCTCCCAGCATCCTCATAAAGAGGGAGGTCTGCTCCCCATATACGGAGAATGATTCCCTTAATAAAAATTGTTCGGGTTATTTAAGCTCTCGGTTGTCGAGATGCGCAGATCGTCATCATAAACTTCGCGATTGAAGCATTTTGCTATGCAAAACACTAATAATCGATTCGATTATTCTTCCTCACAAATCAAAATTTCGGCAAAGCCTGCTTTTTGATTTGTAAAATATTTTTTCTATACTACCAAAACGGATTATTGTTCGGGTTCAAAGTATTCAACGTCGTATTTTTCTTCAACCATTGCCATAAGAATATCCGAAACCTGCTCATATTCCATATCGTCTTTAATTTCTTCAAGATACTCGTCGCCGTTTTCATCCTCAACTACCTTAAGGATAATAACCTCATAATCAGCCTCAACGATTTCTTCTTCGTCATCTCTGTATTCGGTTATTGCAACATAAACATCATCGTCTGTTTCATATCTTTCAAGAAGCTCAAAAAGAATTTCGTTTCCGTCTTCATCTGTTACGGAAATAATATCCGGCTCATAAATATTTTCTTTATCCATAAATATTACTCACTTTCATTATTCTTACCCTTATTATATATTTTAAAATAATGCAAGTCAATAGCAATTATTGTTATGTTTAATATACACAAAAAAAGATAAAAATGTT
>JAFUZY010000022.1 GCA_017476375.1 Eubacterium sp. | reverse complement strand
TAGCAATATCCTTGTTATTTTGCACTCTTTTTCAACAATTAGGTGGAAAATCTGTACAAATATTTCTACAATTCTATTTATTTGATAAATATTTTTCCCTAATAACAATTTTGGCTGCCTCACTTCCGTGAGACAGCCCCGCATAATAACAGTCGGTATTAAACTCGGGCGGGTGTGGAAACCCGCCCCTACTTGTTTTATATAGAAAGTAATAACAGAATCTGTAGTTTTAAAAAAAATTGTTATCTTGATACAGCCCCATTTTTAATAATAAATAATATTTGAAAGATATTTTTCTTTGTATTCTAATAATTCCTTTTCCCTAACAAAGGCTGAAAGCGCTCCAACCTTTGTAACGGATTTGCCTCCCGTTATATTTCCGAAAAGAAGACACTCTTCAAGAGGATAGTCATAAAAAAGCCCATACATAAAGCCCGAGAGAAAGGCGTCGCCTGCTCCTGTTGAATCAACAGCTTTAAATTCATCAATGCTTTTAACGCAAATCATTTTATCGCCGTCAATACCTATGCAGCCGTCTTTATCAACCTTTACAACAACCTTTTTAAAATACCTTTTGAGGCTTTTTGCCGCCTCCTCGGGGGTTGATTTTCCCGTCAGCTTTAATGCTTCTTTTTTATTCGGAGTGTAGTAGTCTGCAAGGCTTAAAAACTCGTTATATTTTTCAAAGCTCATTTCCTCATCCCAGCCCATATCAAGAACGAGGATAGTTCCTTCCTTTTTGAGTTTTTCATAAACCTCAATGAAACCGCCCGGCTGCATCATTGTTATTTTCGAGCCCTTAGCAAGCTGATAAAACTCCTCTTTTGCACTGTCGTTCGGTTCGATATTTCCTTTTCCGTATGAAATAAAACTTCTGTCGTCTTCAAGAATTACCGCAGAGGTTATATTAAGAGGTATGCCGCTGCCTTTATAAAGATTAAGAGGCTTAACATTGTTTTTTTCAAACTCTTCTTTTGCAAAACCGGAAAACAAATCATTTCCAAGCTCGGTTGCAATTTTTGTTTTTATTCCAAGTCTGCCGAGGTTAATCAGAGTTGCAGGAAGACCGCCTCCGAGCTGAAGGCTGAAATCTTTGCAATAAATCTCTTCTCCGATGTCGGGAATTTTCGGCATTCCCTGATAAAGAAGGTCAACATTTGTTGAGCCTGCTCCGGCTATAAAGTTCATTTTTATCTCCAATCAGATGTGTATTCCTTATTAAGCTCAAGATATTCGTCTATAAGCTTTGTTGCAATCGAATATGAATTAACAAGGGGATGAAGGGTGAGCGCTTCAACGGCTGCCTGTTTTGATTTTTCCCTGATTGCCTTTGAGGCAAGGCGTTCATAAATCTTAACCCTTCTTATAAGCTCAAAATTCTGTTCGTCGATATTATTCATTTTATGCGGAATTGCTCCGTTTGGCGTAATATCGCAGGTTATTTCAACTATATCATCATCCCTGAGTCCTTCAATTGCTCCGTTGTTTGCAGTGCATAGAATCATACTGTCTGTTTTGCCGCTCTGCTCAATCTCAATGAATTTAAGAGCAACGCCCGCATAGCCTCCGTTGTCTTTTTCAAATATATTGAAGTGCCACGGATTTTTGCGTTTTATTCCGGTTTCGGCAGCCATATAATTTGCTTCCCTTTCGCCGTACCAGTGTTCAAAAATCTCAAACGCCCTGTCAAAATCCCTGTCTATATCAAGCTTTGAAAGTTCGGCGGTCATATTCCTGTTGTATTCCGCAATAAGTTCACCTCGTGTTTTTTCAGCCGCAAGAATATTTCCGAGTGCCTTTTCACGATAATAGAAATAATAAAGATATTCGTTTAAAATTGCGTGGCGTTCCTTCAATAACCATTTTTCAAAATAGCGAAGGTCTGTAAGCTCGTACGCCTCGTCGTTTTCAATAAGCTCGCTGAGCATTTCCTTTCCGTTTATTTTAACAGAGCTGAAATAGCTTAAATGATTTAGCCCGTATATTTCGCCCTTTGCGGCAGTTTCTTCGTCGGTATAGAGAATAGCGAAGGAGCGAAGCATACCCGACGGAGCGTCGCATATACCGTATGTAAAATCATATCCGAGGTCGCGAAGGGTTTGGCTGACAACGCCTGCAGGGTTCGTGAAATTAAAAACCTTGCAGTTCTTTTTTGCATATTTTTTAACCATTTCGCAGTATTCAACAAGGGCATTAACGCTTCGCATTGCAAACGAAAGTCCTGCAGCGCCAGTTGTTTCCTGACCGAGAACGCCATGAGAAAGGGCTATTTTTTCATCGCGCACCCTCATATCATCGCCGCCCTCGCGGATTGTTGTTATAACATAATCTGCATCCTTAACAGCTCTCAGCGCATCAGTTGTTATTTCAAAATCAAGCTCGGGGCAAAGAAGATAGGCAACATGCTTTGCCATTTTGCCGTAGATGTTTAGTTTTGTTTCATCATTATCCATAAAAACAAGCTTATCAATATTAAGCTCATCCGCTCTTGCCGCAATGCTTTTTGCAAGAAACATTGAGCGAACTCCGCCGCCTCCGATAACTGCAAGTTTCATTTTTTCACAACCCTTCATTTGAATTTAATCATAAATAAAATACCATATAATAATTGTTATATAAATACGCAAATATCAGGAAAAATGTTAAGTTTTTCATTATTCGTAATTTTAACAGGCGAACACGCTCCGTTTATTTCAGACTATTTCTTTTTTTGCTTTTTTGCTTTTTCAAGCGTCTTTTTTCTTGCCTTTTCAAGAGCCTTTTTGTTTTTTTCGATAGCTTTCAGCTTTTCGTTTGTTTCTTTGCTTTTCGGCGTTTGCCCGATAAGCTCTGAAACCGTTATTCCGTATATTTCCGAAAGATTCAGCAGAATTGTTATATCCGGCAATCCTTCTGCGCGCTCCCATTTTGAAACGGATTTGTTTGAATAGCCGATTGCATCGGCAAGCTCGGCTTGAGTCAGTCCGTTGAGTTTTCTGAAAAGCGCAAGATTATTCGCAATAGTGATGGATTGTTTATCAACCATTGTTATCACCCTTTCTTTAATTATTCTACTATAGGTAGAATTGATTGTCAACAATAAATCTACTAATAATAGATTTAATTCTACTTATAAGGGGTTTTCATATATCTGGGTGAGCTATATAATCCGCAAAAAAGAGAGGTGATTATTGTGAAGCGAACAAAGCTTGAAGACAGAAAGCTTCCCGATTACACAAGAGGGGAAGAGATATTCAATATGGTAAGTCACATAGTTGGCGGCGCCTTCGGGGTTGTTGTTCTGGGACTTTGCATAGGTTTTTCAATCTACCACAAGAATTGGTGGGGGCTCGGCGGAGGAATCGTTTACGGGCTTATGATGATTTATCTGTATACAATTTCAAGCGTTTATCATGGGCTCGTTCCCGAAAAGCCTAAGAAGGTTATGCAGGTGCTTGACCACTGCACTATTTTTGCTTTGATTTTCGGAACTTATGTGCCGGTCCTCTTGACAGGAATAAGAGAAAATTATATAGTTATTTTTTGGATAACCTTATCGGTTCTGATTCTTTCAACCGCCGTTTGCGTAACCTTTACGGCTATTGATTTTAAAAGATACGCCGTTATTGCGAATATCGGTTATTTCGGAATAGGCTGGGCAGCCTTGTTTTTGCTCTATCCGATGTATAAGATTTACGGACTCG
Source organism: Eubacterium sp. (assembly GCA_017476375.1). Taxonomy (GTDB): domain Bacteria; phylum Bacillota; class Clostridia; order Oscillospirales; family Acutalibacteraceae; genus Eubacterium_R. The sequence goes on along the minus strand of JAFUZY010000022.1, from coordinate 22,067 downwards.
AGTTTGTTATCTGGATTTTTGCAGGAGGACTTGCATATACCCTTGGAATAATCTTCTTTGCTCTCGGAATAAAGAAAAGATATATGCACAGTGTTTTTCATCTTTTCATTCTTCTTGGAAGCGTTCTTCATTTCATAGGTATTTTCAAATTCTGTATATAATGATATAATACTAATATAATAACAAAAGGGGATGATTATATGGTTGAAATCAATTCAAGAAAGGCGGCAATAGTCGGCTGCGGCTTCGTTGGAAGCGCATCAGCCTTCGCGCTTATGGAAAGCGGACTTTTTTCGGAGGTTGTTTTAATTGATAATAATGAGGATAAGGCGGAAGGCGAAGCGCTTGATATAAGTCACGGACTTCCCTTTGCAAAGCCAATGCAGATTTATGCAGGCGGTTATGAGGATATTTCGGACGCGGCAATAATTGTTGTAACTGCAGGGGCAGGGCAGAAGCCAGGAGAAACAAGACTTGATTTAGTTAAGAAGAATGTTGCAATTTTTAAGTCGGTTATCCCTGAAATAACTAAGTATAATCAGGACGGAATTCTTCTCGTTGTTGCAAATCCCGTTGATATTTTAACCTATGTGGCTGCGAAGCTGAGCGGTTTTCCTTCAAACAGAGTTTTCGGCTCGGGAACGGTTCTTGATACAGCAAGGCTTAAATACCTGCTCGGCGACCATCTTGGCGTTGACCCGAGAAGCATACATGCATTTATAATCGGCGAACACGGCGACAGTGAGATTGCCGCATGGAGCAGCGCAAATGTTTCGGGCATTCCGCTGAACAGCTTCTGCGAAATGAGGGGGCATTATAACCATAACAAGGCAATGCACGAAATTGCCGATGAGGTTAAAAACAGCGCCTATGAGATTATTGAAAAAAAGGGCGCAACCTACTACGGAATTGCAATGAGCGTTAAAAGAATCTGCGAAGCAATTGTTCGCGATGAAAAATCAATTCTTCCCGTTTCAAGCATTCAAAAGGGTAACTACGGCATAGAGGGCGTTTCGCTTTCAATGCCTGCAATCGTCGGCAAACACGGCGTTGAAGCCCTTGTTCCGATTGAACTGAGCAAAAAAGAGCAGGAGAATTTAACCAAATCCGCCCAAACACTGAAAGATGTTTTAAACGACGTGTTATAAAAAGTTTTGATGGGGCGTCCGACGTAAAGAAGGTATTAGAAAGAGCAAGAAGCGAAAGCCTCTTGCTCTATTTTTAATATAGTCTCATGTTAAACAAAAATATTATTGATTTCTTCAGGGAACGTTTCTTTATCCTCTTCGGTTAATTCGCGCACCACTTTACAAGGAACTCCATATGCAATCACATTTGGCGGAATATCTTTTGTAACTACACTCCCTGCGCCGATAACCGTGTTATCACCAATGGTTACGCCGGGGCAAACAACGCTGCCGGTACAAATCCAGACGTTATTACCAATCTTTACAGGTGCTACCGTTTCTATACAGCCTCGTTTTCCCGGCTCAAAACTGTCTTTACTTGGGAACATTTTTCTTTGGCTTGCATCAATAGGGTGACCGGTTGTCGTAATTGTTACACTTGGAGCTAAATACACATTATCTCCAATTTCTACATTTGTTCTATCTAAAATACAACAATTGAAATTAGTACAAAGATTCTTTCCTATAGTTATGTTTTTTCCACATGATACACGAAAAGAGTTTTGTATCATTAAAGGATTTCCGTCTATCTTTCCGATAATCCGATGAATCAAAAAATTTCTTATCGGTATATTCCAAATGGGTGTTTTATTTAGCCAATGTATAAGGATTTCTGTCCTTAGCATAGTAGGAAAATAGCTTTTATCCGTAGAGAGAAAAAAGCCTTGTTTTTTTAATTTTTCTAATTCTTGTCTTTTCATATTAATTATGTAACCTCTTATCAAACAAAAAAGCATTATTTGTGTTAAGCTTAATATGGTTTAAATGTTCAAATGCATCTGCATAGTCTATTATATAATTTGGATTAAATCGTGTTTCATATACTTCTTCAACGGAGAAAGTCGCAGTTTGATTATCCACTATTTCATTAACCCAGCTATGATAGTATTCACTATCAATTTCAGAATGGTGTAATATCGGAAGTCGTTCCATTATTTCCCACTGCAGTGAACCCATTATATCACGCAAAATGTATGTTAATCCTTTTATGTTATTGCCATAATCAGCTATGTTAATATTCTCACCGATATTTACATAATAATTGCTTTTATCACGAATTATGCCAACGGGTACAATTTGCGAGTTTGTTTCCATTGCCATATCGACTGCACCGTAGTACATATGATAAACAATCTGATTAGGGCTGATATTCCACGCACCCTCGGGAAACATTAGAATGTTTCCTCCATCTTTAAGAATACTTACACATCGTTCTTTTGCGATTCTTCTGTCAGTTTTGTTCCTTGTTTCAACGCACACAACGCCGTTAAACCACAACAGTAATCCGGTGGGAATGCAGTAGATTTCTTTAGGGTCGCCAAATAGAAGCCACGCAGGAGATTTAATTGCCTCAAAGGCAGATTCAACATCACATCCGCCAATATGGGTAACGGCAAATATAATCGGTTTTTCACCTTTATCATGCTTATCATCAATAATATGCAATTCTCTTTTTGAAAGCACCCTGTCAAGTGTAACGAATTTCAAAAGAAAACTGTGGATTTTATTTCTGAATTTTATACCACTTGCCCTTGCTCCATATTTTTCGTATTCCTTTAATCTATGTTGCAAATGCCATTGGCTGAGCGTTTCAATAAACCTTGTTTTGCTCATACTTTTTCAACCTCATACTTAATCTTACCAACATTGAATTTGATGATGTTGGCAATTCTGTTTATATGCTTTTCTAAGGCTTCAATGATTTCATCTTCACTTTTGTCTGACCTGATTTTCACTTTGAGCAAAAATTCGTATTCGCTTGTATTGTGCGCTTCAATATCCGCAGATACAACGCCGTCAAGCATAGAAGCCGTGTCCTCAATTTTGAGGGCGGTTATGTTATTCTTGTTGTTCTTTGTGAGCGGAATTGCTGCGCGGATTTTGTAATGGGTCGGGCGGTGAAATTCTTGCACATTTTCATCCACAAGTGCTTTGATTTCATCAAGCGTTTTATCCTTATCGCTGTAATCATTCAGTACAATATGCGCCGACGGCGTTTCGCCCTCTTCCTTGCTGTAACGGGGGATAACAATACAAGTCTTTACATTCTCATGCTTCATGATTGCTTCCACAATTTCATTCGGTGAGAAAGTAAAGGATTTCCTTGTAATAACATTCTTTATTCTGCCGTGATAATAGAAGAAGCCATCCTCGTCAATGCTGATATAATCGCCCATATGCACATAAGTTTTGCCGTCAGGATGCTTCACAAATACCTTTTCGGTTTCGTCTTTGCTATTACCGGCATAGCCTTTTGTCATACCGACACCGCATAAGCATAGCTCACCGATTTTGTTAGGTTGAGTGATAACATTAAATGTTTCAGGTTCAATAATAATATATTCTGTATTACCACAGATTTTTCCGATAGAACCTATTCTGTGCTCGTTTGGTCTATTGATAATATCAAATGCCGAAAACTCACTGGCACCATATCCCTGATATGCGGGAACAATTCCCCCGTTCTTCTTTATATATGCGTTTATGCTTTCTTCTACATCATCAAAACCGTCGCCACCGAATAAGTAATATTCTACATGGCTCATATCAGTTTTGCGTTTAATAAGTTCTCTTGCGTGCGATGGAGTTGTAAAAGCATATTCAGCTTTATATTTTTCAACTAAATCATAAAAGTTTTTTGGTTCCATTTCAGGAATCATAATTGCACAAACATTGTTGCAGAAAATAATATGATTAGACGTTTTGCCGTACTCAACAAATTGTGGTATGGTTTGTATACAAAATTTACCTGCTGTGTATTCAATACTGTTTACCGCATGGTTATGCGGAATAGAATTGTCATTTTCATTGCTAATTTCTATCGCTTTGGGAACGCTTGACGTTCCGCTTGAGTGAACAAAGGAGCAAGTATCGTTCGGCGTATATGGGCTTTCTTTGACTTTTTTAATTGCCTTGCCGTTTTTGATAAAGTCTTCCCAATTTATTTCGTTGGAGATTTCAACGCTTTCCTGCGGATTCTTCTTTTTTGCGAGCATTTTGAAAAGCGGAGGGAAAGCTTCAATGACGCTTGAAGAAATAACCTTAATATCCGTTCCCTCAAGTGCATTTTTCATATTCTTTTTTATATCGGGCTCGTCAAGGACAAAAACATATTTTGAATCAAGTTCCTCAATAAAATACTTCATTTCGTCAGCCGTAATATTCGGATAGATATAGTTGGGGATTGCGCCGATTTTGGAAAGCGCATAATCCATATAGAAAATTTCAGGAGTATTGGTATGGCAAACGGTAACAATATCACCCTTTTTAACGCCGTAAGCAAGTAATGCTGCGGCGGTTTTATCAATCATTTTGATAAACTTTTTATAAGAAATCTTAACCTCGGGATAATCACGGTCAAAGAACTCGTCCGTCGGCTTTTCTTCGCCGCGCGGTACGGGAATCGTATAGATAATCGCCGTGCCTTCCGGTTTGACATTATCCATAAAATAACGGTATTTTGTTTTGTTGATGTTTAGCTTTGTGTTTTTCATATACCTCTCCTTGCTTTCCACCTCATCCGTCAGCTTCGCTGCCACCTTCCCCTCAAGGGGAAGGCAATAAGGTAAAATAAAAAAGTGCGCAGCCGAAGCTACGCACTAAAAACGCATCGCTCCAACTGTCGCCAAACATAGTCACATAGATAAAGTCATACCATATGCAAATAAGAGCATGCATTTTTATCAATAGAGATAAAAATAGCATACGGCTATGACTTGAAATTATTCACTTGTGACTATATTTGGCTCTTTCATTTTAACAGTTTTACATTATATAGTCAAGAAATATGTCACAGAATGCAGCGAGCATTGGATTCGTACTGCCAAACCGGAAAAAGAAAACAGACCGAAAAAATCGGTCTGATGTTAATGAAAAGATGTTATCGGAATATGAAACGGGACAACTGGGGACTGTCCCCAGTTGTCCCGTTCAGGTAGTTCGGATTCGTAAAGTGTTATTCTGATTTGTTGATGATTACTATTCCGATTGCAACGCTGAGTCCGGCGGCAAGATATTGCCATCTGAAGGGCTCGTGCAAAAGAAGGGAAGAAAACATAACGCCGAGAACGGGGATAAGGGCGTTGAAAATTGCAACCTTGCTTATCGGATGGTATGCAAGAAGCATATTGTATACTTCAAAGCAGATTGCCGAAATAAGAACAAGAATAATAAGTATTATTATTCCTCTTAAGGTTATTTTCCAATTGCTTTTTATTCCGATGGCAAAGCCCGAAAAAATCATAATTATGCCGCCGAAAAGCATTGAATAACCCGTTGCCTTTGTTATATCGGTTTTCTCTGAAACTTTTCTTGTTATAATTCCGCCGAGCGCGGCAAAACAGGCGTTTATAAGAATAAAGCCGTCGCCCTTAAAAGAGATGTTGGCAAAAAGCTCGTTTAACGGAGCGATATTGATTAAAACAATTCCGAAAAGACCGAAGATACAGCCCGAACGCTTTTTACCGTTGATTCTATCCTCTTTATAAATCAGCCCCGAAAGGATTATTAAAAAGAAACCGCCCATTGAATCAAGGATTGTACTGCGTGAGCTTTGGAGATTTGCAAGCCCCATATATGCAAACATATAGTGCAGCGCGGTGTTAACCAAGCCGAAAAGCAAGAGCCATTTAAGCGTATCGCTGTTTTTGACCTTTAAATCAATTTTAAGCGATTTTGCAAATAAAAGAACAATAATCCCTGCAAGGGCAAATCTTATTCCTCCGAAAAGAACGCTGCTGCCAAGGTCGTTTGTTATTTCAAATTCCTTGTATCCGAATTTGATAAGGGGATATGCAAGGCTCCAGCCGAATGCACAGAAGGCGGCGAAAATCGGGCGATATTTATTGTTTTTAATTAAATCAGTTTTCATTCTTTTTGAACTTATCAAATTTCTTTAAATCGCTGTTCCACGAGGAATAGCCTTTGTTTTTTCTTAAATCTTCAAATTTATAGTTTCTGCTGATGAAATCGCCAACATAATCGGTAACCTTTTTTGCGCCGTCGTAGTTGAGATGGTTTCCTTCATCGCGGAAACAGCTCTTCATATTTATTCCGATTTCATCGTAGTGAAGATTGAGGTCGATATAGGGAAGCTTTCTTTCATCTGCAAACTGCTGAACAGTGTTATGCCTTGCATAGTTCCATGTGTTGATTGACGGAAGGGTTAAAATCATAACCTCGGCTCCGTTTTTATTGCAGAGTGAAATAAGCTCATCAATCTGTGATTCGGTGTATTTCGCCATCGGGTCCGTTTCAGAGGAGGGTATCATATAATCAACCTCCTGAAGCTTGCAGATTCTTGTGTTGTATCTGTATCCATGGGAATTATAGGGCGCAATTTTTGCGTTCTTTCCGCCCTGCCAGAAATTATGGAATCTGAAAACCGAAAAAACGTTTTCAATATTGTGAGCGAAAAATTCAGGCTCCATATGGTTGAAAAAATCATCAAGCCTGTTTTCTTTTTTCAGTTTCTTGTTAACCTCGGGCATACCGTCATAAAACATATCGGTTTCAATAATAACAAGCTTCGGCGACTGGCTTTCAAAAAGCAGTTCAAGAATGCTTTGGGATTCCTGTATTGTTTGATGAATTGAACCGCAGACGGTGCAGGTATTGCCGTATTTTCGCCATAGCTCAAGCGGAACGAAGCCCGAATAAACATCGCTGTTGCCGATTGAAACAATCTGAATTGTGTTTTTCTCTTCGCTTATGAAAGAATAGGCGTCCTTTTTATTATTATTGAGCTTTGCGGCGGAATCCTCGGAAAAGAAGGTTGAAGAAAGCAGCTGAACAATAAGGAAGAAAACCAAAACAAATGCAACAATTTTGGCAATTTCTATTGACTTTTCTTTTATAAACGCTTTGTTCATTTTTAAAAGTTAGCGTATATTAAATCAACTACGCCGTACCCCTCTCCGTAAGCACCGAAAATGATGATTACAAATATTGCTGCAAGATATAAAACAAATTTAAGTGCGAAAGGCAGCTTATATATCTTATCTATAATATCAATTTTTCTTTCTTTAAGTATTCCGACCGCAACAAGGAGGATGAAGCCGATAAGAATAACCGCATAGTCATAAAGACTCAGACCGAAGCCGTTTTTGTGACCCGGAAGAATGACTGAAAAATCAATATTTTTAAACATTGAAGCAAACATTTTTACTGCAGTTTTAAGGTTATCCGCCCTGAAAATAAGCATTCCGATGTTAACGATAACAATAGTTCTTAAAACTGCAAAAATCTCAAACGCCTTCGTTTGCCTGTTTATTTTAAGCTTTTCACAGAGCTTGTCCGTTAAAGGTTTTGTGAAAAGACCAAGCATCATAAGAACATAGTAGTAAAGTCCGTAAACTATGTATTTCCAGCCCGAGCCGTGCCAGAAGCCGTTTGTAAACCAAACAAAGAACAGGGCGACAGCGGTTGGAATGAGGCTCGCATAGTAGGGATTGAATTTTTCTTTTGTTTTTGCAGTCAGGTTCTTAATGCCCTTTGAAATGGAAATCGGATAGAAAATATAATCCCTGAGGAAGGAGCCGAGCGAGATATGCCATCTCTGCCAGAATTCGTTAATCGACTTTGCAAAGAAGGGCTGGTTGAAGTTTTCGGGAAGCTCAATACCAAGCATATATCCGAGTCCGCACATAATATCCATAACGCCCGAAAATTCGCAGTAGAGCTGAAGGGTGTAAAAGGCAACGGCACCTGCAACTGCAAGTCCGCTGTAATTATCCGCATTATCAAAAACTGCGCTGACGAGCATAACGGCTCTGTCGGCAATAACAACCTTTTTGAACAGACCCCAGCAAACCCTGATATAGCCTTTACTTACATTTTCAAGGTTATTATACTTACATTCCGAAAGCTGAGTTCCAAGCTGAGGATACATTGCAATAGGTCACTCAACAACTGTCAGCATAAACGAAAGATATAAAGATACCCTGAGCGGATTTTTCTGAGCATCAATCTTGCCGTAGTAAACATCGGCAATATAGCTTATTCCCTGAAGAATAAAGAACGAAATTCCAAGCGGCTGAATGATTGAAAGCTCGCCGATACTAAGCGGTAAAACGGCATTGATAGTAGCAATAAAGAAATTAATATATTTACATATAAGTAATATTAAAACAACCGAAACAACGCCGACAGCAAGAATGCGGCGTTTATATCGGTTGTATTTTTCCTTTATTGCTTTCTTTTCTTCCTTATCCTTTGCCTGCTTTCTCTTTAGCTTCATCGCCTTGTTTGCTTTGTCGAGCCAAAGTCCTGCTCCCCAAACAAGCAGGGAGGCGAGGATAATCGCAGTTATATGCCCTTTGGCTGAAACGAAGTAAAAAGCATATGAGCCGAGAAGCAGAATAATCCACCTGATTTTCTGAGGCACTATGCTGTATAAAACAGCCGTTATGCCGAAAAACAAAAGGAAAAATGAAAAAGAGGTGTAGCTAATCATTATTAATCCTCATCTTCAAGGCGTTCAATAAGGCTGAGTATTGCAGCAGGAGTTGCAAAGTTTTCTGGTGTTATATCCCTTGCTGTTATATCAACATCAAATTCATCGCTGAGCGTTCCAACGAGATTAATCATTGCAAGTGAATCAATGATTTTTTCATCAATTAACGCAGTGTTTTCATTAATCTCTGCAGTCGGCTTGATTTCCTTTAAAATTTCAATTATTCTTTCCATTTTTATATCCTCTTTTCAAGTTCTTTTCTGTCTATCTTTCCGTTTGCATTTCGCGGCAGTGAAGATGTTTTAATTATTTCATCGGGAATAAAGTATGTGTTGAGCTTTCCTTTAAGGAAGGAGAGAACATCGGTTTCCTTAACCTTTGCTGCATTATAGAAAAGAATGATTTTTTCATTTTCTTTCTTGAAAACGCAGGCGCATTCCTTAACCCCTTCAATTGCGTTTGCAGCAGCCTCAATTTCGCCAAGCTCAATTCTGTATCCCATTTTCTTAATCTGAAAATCTTTTCTTCCGATATATATTATTTCGCCGTTTTCATTCGTTTTAACAAGGTCGCCCGTTTTATAGCATATTTCGGGATATGCTTTGTTTAGGGGATTTAAAACAAACATTTCAGCTGTTTTTTCCGGATTATTGTAGTAGCCCGACGCAACGAAGGAGCCGCGAACATAGAGCTCGCCCTCTTCACCGTCTTTCGCCTCTTCGCCCTTTTCGTTTACTATAAAAACATTGCAGTTATCGCAGTGTTTTCCGATGGGAAGCGACTGGCTGTCTTCAAAGTCACGCTCTGCAACATAATATGTGCAGATGTCGGTTGTTTCGGTTGGTCCGAAAAGGTTTGCAAAAACGGTTTCCTTCGGGAGATATTTTTTCCAGTAGTTAAGATATTTAACAGGCATAACCTCGCCTGCAAAAAGCACTTTTTCAAGATATTTCGGCGTTTCAACTTCAAAGAGCTTGAAATTTGCCGCAATTCCGAGAGCGCTTGGAACCCAGTAGATGGTGTTGACCTTGTTGTTGTTTAAAAACTCAACAAGTTTAATCGGGAAGGAAAAGCAGATTTTCGGAATTATAACAAGCTGAGCGCCTGCCCTGAGCGTTGAATAAATGTCGGTTACCGACATTGAAAAGTAAAACGGCGTTTGGTTTCCGAATACCGTTTTTTCGTTTATATCAAAGGTATCAACCGCCCATTTGCTGTACGAAAGAACATTTTTATGGTTAATAACAGTTCCTTTAGGCATTCCCGTTGAACCCGAGGTGTAGAGAATATAAACGGGGTCGGTGTCTATCTGAGAAGCCCTTATTTCAAAGAGCGCCGATTCGTTTATCTCGGCATTCTTAAGCTCATCAATGAGATAGGTTTTAATATTAAATTCCTGAGCTTTTTCAAGATTCGCTTCATCTGCAATGATTGCGCAGGGGGAGAGGGTTGAAAAAATTTTTTCAACCCTTTCTTTGGGCATTTCGGTGTCTATAACCGTGTAGATATTTGAGCTGTAAACAATTCCCAGCATTGCGGGTATAACATCAACGCCCTTGTTAATAAATATTGCAATCGGCTTACCTTTTTTTCCGCTTTCAGCGAGGGCGGAACCGATTTTTTTTGAAAGCCTTTCAAGCTCGGACCATGTGAGTGAATTTTGCTCATCCTTGAAAGCTGTTTTATCAGGATATTTTGCCGAAGCTTTTTCAAGAAGCTGCAGAATGTTTTTCACTTTGTACCTCTTTATAAATGGTTTAATTTAAAATTAAGATTTTAGCCTTATTGTGAATACATATTATAGCATAGAAAAGTAAAAAGTACAGAAAAAAATAGTTAAAATTCAGTAAATTTATCAAATCTTAATATATAAGTGTTTACAAGGGGTCTGACCCCTTGTAAACAAGGGGGTTGCCCCCTTGTTTTAACATTGTGCCAATAAATGTATATGGGGTCTGACCCCATATACATTTTTGCCTTTTTGATTTATCATAAATTTTCAGTTATTTATTTCAAAGACATATTGCTTTAATTAATATACTATATAACTGAACAAACTTCAGCGGAGGTTGATTATGGAAGATTTAAAAAGGAAACTCAGAAAAGAGCTTTTTGTATCGCCCTTTGATAAATCCGAACAAAAAGACTGCATACATTTTCTTAAAACAGGAAGCTCTGACGCTATTTTGATTGAAAGCTGCGGACATTTTGCGCTTGTTGACGCAGCGGAGGATAATGATAACCCACGGGGCTTTGAGGAACTTGCCTTTAAGGGATATGAAGAAGAGGTTTTGCAATATCTCAAGGACAATGCAAGGTCCGGCGACGGCAGAGTTCACCTTGATTTCATTCTCGGAACACATAGCCATTCCGACCATATAGGCGGATTTGATACAATAATCCTTGACGATGACGTTGTTATTGAAAAAGCATTTCTTAAGGTGTATAAGGAAGAGCAGATAAGGGATAAAGAGATTACAGAATGGGATAATAAAGAGGTTTATGAGCAGATGGTTAATGCTCTTAACATCAGGAATATTCCGATAATATCCGAAATGAACGGCGAGCCGTTTATGCTCGGTAATTTTAAAATAACCCTGTTTAACACTGTTGATATAAACACTGAAAAGGTTGGCGAAAACGATAACTCGCTTGGCGTTCTTGTTGAAAAGAAGGGCGCAAGAATTTTCCTTTCGGGCGACATTGACAATAAATCCAAGGATGAGGAAAGGCTTGCACCTGAAATAGGCGAAATAGATGTTTTGAAGGTTGGGCATCATTCATACAGATTTTCAACCGAGGAAAAATGGCTTAAAACGCTGCGCCCAAAGGTTTGCGTTGTTACAAACGATTATGAAAGATGCGATATGAATACCTTTGAAAGAATTGAAAAAATCCTTTCATGCCCGATTCTTATAACAGGCGTTGAAAACGGAATTGTTGTTGCAGTTGATGATGAAGGAAAGGTAGAATACTATAATGAAATTATGTAAAAAAGAATATAAAAAGCCGCCAACGTTTCCAAAGTGGGCAGGCGTTAATCCCGAGCTTGCAGATAAGAAAATATACTATTTGTATAAAAACGGAATAAAAGCCGATTTTGGCGACCTGAAAAACCATTCAAATCACATCGAAATGGCAGGCTTTCGGGCGTCTTCAATAATCAGCTACAGAGTTAATAACAGCGGTGATTTTGATATTTACCGCTTTGTTGTTTTTCCGTCAATAAGGGTTAATCCGAATAATACGCATGGCTCCTTGTGTGAGCATTTTGAAGGGGTAAGTCTGCGTTTTAACGGAGAAAACGAGCGGATAAAGAGCATTGAATTCAACGGTATTTTAACCTTTAATTCAGTTGCAGGCGGAGTAAAAATAACAAGAAAAATTCTTCCGTTCAGGGATAAATGTGCCCTGCTTGAAGAGATTGAAATAACCTTTGAAAGCGATGGAAAATTAGAGATTGAAAATGCGTTTTCAAAGAGGATTGTTGAGCCGGAATACACACCCTATGACTATGATATTGAACTGAAAAAAGAAACATATTTTATTGATAAAAAATCACAGTTTTCAAAGAACGAAAAAGCTCATATCAGAATTATTTACTCTGCTGAAAATGTTTCTTTTGATGACGCCGAAAACGAGGTGAATAAAAGGCTCGCGTTTATTTCCGAGAACGCAGGAAGGCTTAAAATAACAACGCCGAGCAGCAATATAAATCTTGAATGTGAATTTGCAAAGCTGCGCGCGTCCGAGAGCATTTTCAAAACGAAAAACGGGCTTATGCATGCGCCCGGAGGCGGCAATTATTACGCCGCTCTGTGGACCAATGACCAGTGCGAATATGCCAATCCGTTTTTTGCATATCTCGGATATGACAAAGCAAATGAGCAGAGTCTTAATTGCTACGATTTGTTTTCAAAGCTTGTTTATGATGACAGAGCGGTTTTAACGAGCATCTGCGCCGAGGGCGAGGATTTCTGGAACGGAGCCGGTGACAGGGGCGACACCTCAATGTTTGTTTACGGTTTTACAAGATATCTGCTTACAACCGGTGACAGAAAAAACGCTGAAAAATACCTTGATAAGCTTGAAACGGCTTGCAGATATATTGAAAGCAAAATCAATGAAAGCAAGGTTGTTCAAAGCGACAGCGACGAGCTTGAAAACCGCTTTGAAAGCGGAAGCGCAAACCTTTCAACCGCCGTTATAACATACGATGCTTTTCTTTCGATGATGTATCTTGAAAAAGAGTTTGGAAACACCGAAAAAAGTGAGAAATACAGGCAGCTTTCCAACCTTATAAAACAGGGAATTGAAGAGTATTTTGAAGCGAATGTTGAAGGCTTTGAAACATACCGCTATTGCGAGGAGGAAAGCAAACTGAGAAGCTGGATTTGTTTGCCTCTGACAGTCGGAATAAACAGGAGAAAAGAGGGAACAATCGCTGCTCTTAAGTCTGAAAAGCTGAAAAAGCCCTGCGGCTTGCTGACTCGAAGCGGCGAGCAGACCTATTGGGACAGAAGCCTTCTTTATGCGCTTCGCGGAATGTTTAACTGCGGCAGTGCCGGCGACGCTCTTGAAATGCTTGAGGAATACACTTTTTCAAGGCTGTTCTGTTCCCATGTTCCGTATCCGATTGAAGCCTTCCCCGAAGGAAACGGCGCTCAGTTGAGTGCGGAAGCTGCACTTTATGTCAGAATAATTACAGAGGGTATACTCGGTTTCAGACCAACGGGATTTAACAGCTTTGAAATTCACCCGAATCTTCCCGAAAAATGGGATTTTCTGAAAATTGAAAATTTTGTTTTTGCAGGTGAGAAAATAAACTTTGATGTGATAAGAGAGCAAGACGGAAGGGTTGTTGTTCGTCAAAGCTGAACAAAAGCGTATACACAGGGGTCTGACCCCTGTGTATACGCTTTTTGATTGGTGCTTGGCGCCTGCAACTCGGGATTTTTTTACAAATTTCCAAAAATAATTAAAAATATTTAAAATTAGGTCTTTTCAAACAGTAACTTATATGATATTATAATACTCAGCTTTTGTCATTTTTTTAACAAAGGCGTCAGAAATAAATAAGGAGGAACTAACTTATGCAGAAAAAAATCAGTAAGATTCCTTTTAAAGGTACTCCTGAGCAGGAAGCTGAACTCAAGAAAGTAATTGAGGCTAACAAGCATGATAAGAGCCGTCTTATGGCTGTTATGCAGGAGGCTCAGGAAATTTACGGATACCTTCCGATGGAAGTGCAGAACATTATCGCAGAGGGAATGGAAGTTCCGCTTGAAAAGGTTTTCGGCGTTGCGTCTTTCTATGCTCAGTTCTCACTCACTCCGAAGGGAGACTACAATATTTCCGTATGTATGGGAACTGCTTGCTATGTTAAGGGCGCACAGAGCGTTCTTGATGAGCTTTCAGCTGAGCTCGGAATCGGTGTTGATGAATGCACGGAAGACGGAAAATTCGCTCTTAATGCATGCCGTTGCATCGGTGCGTGCGGACTCGGACCTGTTTTAACGGTTAACGATGAAGTTTTCGGAAAACTCACTAAAGATGATGTTCCCGAAATAATTGCAAAATTCCAGTAATTCACAAAGAGAAATAAGGAATTAGTTTTATGAAAATCAGTGAAATGAAAGATTTGCTCGACGCAAAGGTGCTTTGCTGCGAAGATAATATCGACCGCGAGGTTTATTCAGCCTGCGGCTGCGATCTTATGAGCGATGTTCTTGCGTTTGTTAAAGACCAGGCTGTTCTTATGACCGGACTTGTTAATCCTCAGGTTATCCGCACTGCCGTAATGATGGATATGGTTTGCATTGTTTTTGTTCGTTCAAAAACACCGACTGAGGAAATGATTAAGCTTGCCAGGGATAACGGAATCGTTATTATGCAAAGCAATAAAAGACTTTACGAGGCCTGCGGAATAATTTATTCAAACGGTCTCGGAAACGAGTAGGCTTAGGAATATGAGCGAAGAATTAGTATTCCACTTTGATGTCGACGGCGATGATTTTACATCGGCGGGTCAGGCATCGGTTCAGATAAAGAAGGATTTACGGCAGCTTGGTATTTCTCCCGATATAATTCGCAGAGTTTCAATTGCGATGTATGAAGGGGAAATAAATATGGTGATTCATGCAAACGGAGGCTGCGTGGATGTTAAGGTCTGCGAAGATTGCATTGAGATGATTCTTGCGGATAAAGGCCCCGGTATTAAAAATATCGAACAGGCTATGCAGGAGGGCTTCTCAACTGCTTCCGATAACACCCGTTCGCTTGGCTTCGGCGCAGGAATGGGTCTTCCGAATATGAAACGCTATACGGATTCAATGGAAATTGAATCAACTGTTGGAGTCGGAACAACGGTTAAAATGAAAGTAAATTTACAGTAGTGTGATAAAGAAATGCATTTATACGACCATTCGGTATTGCTGGATGCAAGCAAATGCACAGGATGCACAACCTGCCTGAAACACTGCCCGACTGAAGCGATAAGAATAAAAGAAGGTCATGCAGTTATCAACGAAAAGCGCTGCATAGATTGCGGAGAGTGCATAAGAAACTGTCCGCATCAGGCGAAAAAGGCGGTTTTCGGAAAGCTCGAGGATATGAAGAGGTTTAAATATAAAATCGCTCTTCCCGCCCCGACCCTTTACGGTCAGTTTGATAATCTTGATGATGTTGATTATGTTCTTGACGGGCTTCTCAGAATCGGGTTCGACGATGTTTTTGAGGTTTCAAAGGCAGCTGAGCTTGTTTCGGCATACACAAGGCTTTATCTTAAAACAGACGGAATAAAGAAACCTGTTATCTCTTCGGCTTGTCCCGTTGCGATAAGGCTTATCTCACTTAGATTTCCGTCGCTGAGTGAAAACATATTACATATGCTTCCGCCTATGGAGGTTGCCGCAAGGCTTGCAAGGGAAAGAGCGCTTGAAAATCATCCCGAGCTTAAAAGCGAGGATATCGGCGTTTGTTTCATTTCTCCCTGCCCTGCAAAGGTAAGCTATGTTAAAAACGGCTTCGCCGACTATAAAAGTCAGGTTGATGTTGTTGTTTCAATCAGTGATATATATTTTATGCTGATAAGCGAAATGTCGCAGGATAACGAAATCAAGGCTCTTTCCGAATCAGGAATAATCGGAATAGGCTGGGCAAGCTCGGGCGGCGAATCAACGGCTATATTCAACGAGGATTATCTTGCTGCCGACGGAATTGATAACATAATCCGTGTGCTCGACCAGATTGAAAACGGAAATATTCCTCCGCTGAAATTCATTGAGCTGAATGCGTGTCCGGGCGGATGCGTTGGCGGAGTTATGGCGATGGAAAATCCCTTTGTTGCAAAGGCACGGCTCCAGTCGCTTAGAAGGTATCTTCCCGTTTCACAGAATTTCATTGATGAAGAAAACTATATTCCCGAATCATATTTATTTAACGAATTGCCCGAATATCAGCCGATAAACAGGCTTGCCGAAAATATGGCTCAGTCGATGAGAATGATGGCGGATATTCAGCAGATAAAAAATACCCTTCCGGGTATTGACTGCGGAGCCTGCGGCGCACCGAGCTGCAGAGCCTTTGCAGAGGATATTGTAAAAAAGAAAGCGTCCCCCTCGGGATGCCCCATCAGAATGGCAGGAAAGGAGAACGGCAATGACAGTTGATGAGCTTTGCAGCGCTTGTTCATTTGAAAAAATCTGCGTGCCCGACGGCGAACACGAAGTCAGCGGCGCATATATCGGCGATTTGCTCAGCTGGGTTATGGGCAGAGCAAACGAGGATAACGCGTGGATAACGATAATGAGCAATGTTAATGTAATCGCTGTTGCATCGCTTTCGGATGTTGCCTGCGTTATTCTTGCCGAAGGAGTAACCCTTGATGATGCACTGAAGGAAACCGCGATTCAGAAAGGAATTAATGTTCTTTCGTCTTCGCTTCCTGCATTTGAAACGGCTCAGCTTCTCATCGGTAAGGTCTGATGAATAAGTATTACTATGATTTGCATATCCATTCCTGCTTGTCCCCATGCGGCAGTGACGACAACACGCCGAATAACATAGCCGGAATGGCAACCCTCTGCGGACTTAATATTGTTGCTTTAACAGACCATAACACCTGCAAAAACTGCCCTGCATTTTTTGAGGCGGCAAAGAGATACGGAATAATTCCCGTTGCAGGAATGGAGCTGACAACCGCGGAGGATATACATGTTGTTTGCCTTTTTGAAAATCTGAGCGACGCTATGGCTTTCGATGAGGAAATAGATAAAAGGCGAATAAAAATTGAAAACAGAATTGATATTTTCGGAAATCAGTTCATTCTCGACGGCGAAGATAATATTATAGGCGAGGATAAATACCTTCTTTCAAACGCAACAACCGTTTCGCTTGAGGAGGCTCCCGATTTGGTCAGAAGTTTTAACGGCATTTGCTACCCCGCCCATATCGACCGTCAGTCAAACGGAGTTATTGAAATTCTCGGAACCTTTCCCGAAACGCCGTATTTCGGTATTGTTGAAATAAACCGAAGGGAAAAGGTTGATGAATACGTTGAAAAATATTCGCTTTTTGATAAAAGAGTTATAATCAGCTCCGATGCACATTATCTTGAAAATATGAGAGATAAGGAAAACTATTTTGAACTTGATGATGAACCGTATAGTTCAGCGCTTGTTCGTAAAAATCTGTTTAAATTACTTTCAGGTGAGAAAAGATGAAAGAGCTTTCACTCAATATTCTTGATGTTGCCGAAAATTCCGTTAAGGCGGGCGCAAGCCTGACAGAAATTATAATAACCGAAGAGGGAAACACGCTGACCCTTGAGATTATTGATGACGGATGCGGCATGAGCGAGGAGGTTGTTAAATCGGTTGTTGACCCGTTTTACACAACGCGAACAACAAGAAAGGTAGGGCTTGGCATTCCGCTTTTAAAGCTTGCCGCCGAACAAACGGAGGGCTCGCTTAGCATTGAATCAAAAACTGAGGAAATTTCCGAAAAAGACCACGGAACAAAGGTTAAGGCGGTATTTAATAAAAATCATATTGATTTTACGCCGCTTGGCGACGTTGTTTCATCAATTTTAACTCTAATTCAGGGGCATCCGGATACAGACTTTTATTTTCTTCATAAAAAAGAAGATAAGTCGGCTGAGCTTGACACGAGGCAGCTCAGAGAGGTTTTGGGAGATACGCCGCTGAACACTTACGAGGTTATAAAATGGACCGAGGAATATTTGCGAGAGCAATATGAAGGTTTTAATTTATAAATAATAAACATTATTATAGGAAGGAAGAGAAGTTATGAAATCATTAGCTGAACTTCAGGCAATCAGAGAAAAAATGAAGGACAAGGTTGTTCTTCGCGAGGGCTCAGGCGATGTCAGAGTTGTTGTTGGTATGGCAACCTGCGGAATTGCAGCAGGCGCTCGTCCCGTTTTAAACACCTTTGTTGAAGAGGTTAACAAATTAGGCCTTTCAGACAAGGTAACTGTTTCTCAGACAGGCTGCATCGGTATCTGCCAGTATGAGCCCGTTGTTGAAGTTTTTGAAGCAGGCAAGGAAAAGGTTACCTATGTTAAGATGACACCTGAAAAGGCAAAAGAGGTTGTTGAAGCTCACCTCCAGGGTGGCAAAGTTTTAAGCGAATACACAATTTCAAACGATGAGTTATAATATAATGGAGGTAAAGTTATGATTCGTTCACAAGTTCTTGTCTGTGGCGGTACAGGCTGTACTTCCTCAGGAAGCAAAGCAGTTCAGGAAGAGTTCAGAGCTCAGATTGACGCAAACGGATTAGCAAACGAGGTTAAACTTGTTCAAACAGGTTGCTTTGGTCTTTGCGCACTCGGTCCTGTTGTTATTGTTTATCCTGAAGGAACATTTTACAGCCAGGTGCAGGCGGCAGATGTTAAGGAAATCGTTGAAGAGCATCTTTTAAAGGGACGTATAGTTGACCGTCTTGTTTATGATGAATCATCAGCACCTAAAGAAACTCTTGTTGACGGCAAGGTTTCCCTTAACGACACAGATTTCTACAGAGCGCAGCACCGTGTTGCTCTGCGTAACTGCGGCGTTATCGACCCTGAAAACATTGATGAATACATCGCTGTTGACGGTTATGCTGCTCTTGGTAAGGTTTTAACCGAAATGACTCCTGAGGATGTTATCAAATGCGTTTCCGATTCAGGACTCAGAGGCCGCGGAGGCGGCGGATTCCCAACAGGTTTCAAATGGTCGCTCTGCGCACCTAATAAGGCTGACCAGAAATATGTTGTTTGTAATGCCGACGAGGGAGACCCGGGCGCATTTATGGACCGTTCCGTTCTCGAAGGCGACCCCCATTGTATTATAGAGGCAATGGCAATCTGCGGATATGCAGTTGGCGCAACAAAGGGCTTTGTTTATGTTCGTGCTGAATATCCGATAGCTGTTGCAAGACTTCAGAAGGCAATCGACCAGGCTCGTGAATACGGTCTGCTCGGAAAGAACATCTTTGAATCGGGATTTGATTTCGACCTTGAAATCCGTCTTGGCGCAGGCGCATTCGTATGCGGTGAGGAAACAGCTCTTATGACCTCAATCGAGGGCAACAGAGGTGAGCCCCGTCCGAGACCTCCTTTCCCGGCTGTTAAGGGTCTTTTCGGAAAGCCAACTGTTGAAAACAACGTTGAAACCTTTGCAAACATTCCTCAGATTCTTCTCAAGGGCGCAGATTGGTTTGCGTCAATGGGAACCGAGAAATCAAAGGGAACAAAGGTTTTCGCACTCGGCGGAAAGATTAAGCACACAGGTCTTGTTGAGGTTCCTATGGGAACAACTCTTCGCGAAATCATTTATGATATCGGCGGCGGTATTCCGAACGGAAAGAAGTTTAAGGCTGCTCAGACAGGCGGACCTTCAGGCGGATGTATCCCTGCAAGACTTATTGATACAGAGATTGACTACGATAACCTCACAGCAATGGGCTGTATGATGGGTTCGGGCGGACTTATCGTTATGGATGAGGATACCTGTATGGTTGATATTGCCAAGTTCTTCCTTGAGTTCACCGTTGATGAATCCTGCGGTAAATGTACTCCCTGCCGTGTTGGAACAAAGCGTCTTTATGAAATTCTTGATAAGATAACAAAGGGCAAGGGAACCCTCGAAGACCTCGACAGACTTGAAGAGCTTTGCTACTACATAAAGGCAAACTCAGCTTGCGGTCTCGGACAAACAGCTCCCAACCCCGTTCTTGCAACACTCAAGTTCTTCAGAGATGAGTATGAGGCTCACGTTGTTGACAAGAAGTGTCCTGCAGGCGTTTGTAAAGACCTTCTTACTTTCGTTATTGATAAAGATAAGTGTATCGGCTGCGGAAAGTGCGCAAGAAACTGCCCTGTTGATACAATTGTTAAAACCGATTATATTGCAGAGGGCCACAAGCTTCCTTCATATCAGATTAATCCTGATAAATGTATTAAGTGCGGCGCTTGTGAAGCAAACTGTAAGTTTAAAGCTATAAGCAGACAGTAAGGAGGGAAATAATATGTCAGATATGGTTAACTTAAAAATCAACGGCATAGATGTTAGCGTTCCTAAGGGCTCAACTATTCTTGACGCAGCCCGCAAAACAGGAATTGAAATCCCAACGCTGTGCTTTATGAAAGAAATCAACGAAATCGGCGCTTGCCGTATTTGTATCGTTGAGGCAAACGAGGGAAGAGGATTCCGTCAGGTAACTGCCTGCGTTTATCCTGTTTCCGAAGGAATGGAAGTTTTAACAAACACCGAAAAAATTCAGGCTGCAAGAAAAACAACTCTTGAGCTTATGCTTTCAGTTCACGATATGAGCTGCCTTTCATGCGTTCGCTCAACAAATTGTGAGCTTCAGAAGCTCTGCCAGGAATACGGCGTTGATATGACAAGATTTGAAGGCACAAAGCCCAAATATGAGAAGGATACAAGCACTGCTCACCTTGTCAGAGATAACAATAAATGTATTCTTTGCAGAAGATGCGTTGCTGCCTGCAAACAGCAGTATGTTAGCGTTATCGGTCCTAACGACCGTGGATTTGATACTGCAATCGGTTCACCCTTCAAGGTATCTCTCAATGATACTCCTTGTATTTCCTGCGGTCAGTGTACTGCAGTATGTCCGACCGGCGCATTAACCGAGAAGGACGACACTGATAAGGTTTGGGCTGCTCTTGCCGACCCGACAAAGCATGTTGTTGTTCATACTGCACCTTCAATCCGTGCAACAATCGGCGAATGCTTCGGTATGCCAATCGGAACAAATGTTGAGGGCAAAATGGTTGCCGCTCTCAGAAGACTTGGCTTCGACAGAGTTTTTGATACAAACTTCGGCGCAGACTTAACAATTGTTGAGGAAGCAAACGAGCTTGTTGAAAGAATTAAAAACGGCGGAACTCTTCCGATGATAACTTCCTGTTCACCGGGATGGGTTAAGTTCTGCGAGTTCTATTATCCCGAGCTTCTCGGCCATCTTTCAAGCTGTAAGTCACCTCAGCAGATGGCTGGCGCAGTTATTAAAACATACTATGCAGAGAAGATGGGCATTGACCCCAAGGATATTTTCTGCGTTTCAATTATGCCTTGCACTGCAAAGAAATTTGAAATCGGCAGAGAAGACCAGAGCGCTTCAGGCTATCCAGATATTGATGTTGCGTTAACAACAAGGGAAGCTGCAAGAATGATGCAGCGCCTCGGAATTAACTTCGCAGCTCTTCCCGATGAAGAGTTTGACAGTCCTCTTGGCGATGATACAGGTGCAGCTGTTATCTTCGGCGCAACAGGCGGCGTTATGGAAGCGGCTGTTAGAACTGCAAACGCTTGGCTCAACGGCGCTGAGCAGGCAATTGACCTTGAGGCAGTAAGAGGAACAGACGGTATTAAGGAAGCAACTGTTGAGGTTGGCGGAAATCCGCTTAAGCTCTGCGTTGCATCAGGCGCTGCAAATGCTAAAATCGTTATGGATAAGCTTGCAGCAGGTAACCCCGACGGTTGGGGCTTCATCGAAATTATGTGCTGCCCCGGCGGTTGCGTAAACGGCGGCGGTCAGCCGATTCAGCCTCAGTCAGTAAGAGATACTGTTGACCTTAAGGCAATCCGTGCAAAAGCTCTTTATGACCAGGATGCAGGAATGGAACTCAGAATGAGCCATGAATCTCCGATTATCAAGAAGCTTTATGATGAGTGGTACGACGGCTTCGGCGGCGAAAAAGCTCACCATGCACTTCATACAACATATGTTAAGAGAAAACGATTCTAACTTATAAAAAAGGGGCTGTAAAAAAAGCCTAAATAAAAAATCGACTGCATTCCCGCCGAAAAGGTAGGAATGCAGTCTTTTTAGTGATATAATGTAATTGATATGAAAACAAAAATCACTGATGTATATAATACACCATATCAATT
>JAFUZY010000021.1 GCA_017476375.1 Eubacterium sp. | reverse complement strand
TTCGGGTCGCTGCGCTCCGATTATAGTTGCGAGCCACGAACCACGAACCACGGTTCACGCAATTTATTGTCCGAGGCGGAGCCGAGTCTCCGAAATTCGTAATTCGTCACTCGTAATTCGTAATTATTGAATACTTGCATTATTTGTCAACATATGGTATAATTCATCTTGTTTATTTACTATGGATAGAAGGTTTTAGTTATGAAAAAAGTTTTAGCATTAATTTTATGCGCAGTTATCGCACTTGCTCTTTTCGGATGCTCAAAAAAGGAGGAGCCAACAACAACCGCCGCACCGACAACAACCACAACAACCACGACGAAGGCGCCCGAATACATCAATCCCCTGACCGGCGAGAAGGACTATAACAAGGGTGCTGTTGATGTTCGCCCTGTTGCGATAGTTGTTGAAAATCTCCGTCCTGCAAGACCGCAGTGGGGAATCGGAAGCTCGGATATTATTGTTGAAGGAGAGGTTGAAGGCGGAATCAGCCGTATGCTTTGGCTCTATGCTGATTACACATCCGTTCCCGAGAAAATCGGACCCATTCGTTCAGCCCGTCCGTCATATGTTAGATTCAGCGAATATTTTGACGCAATTTATATTCACTGGGGCGGAAGTCACAGCCGTTCAAACTACACCGGCGGTTACGAAACCATAAAAAAAGACAATGTTGACGATATTGACGGAATGAGGGGCGGCGTTCTCTTCGGAAGAGACAGAACGAGAAGCGTATCCTCGGAGCACAGAGGAATTTTAAACGGCAAAAAGCTTCCTCAGGTTATTAAAGACAAGGGCTTCAGAACCGCCCTTGATAAAGAAAGCTTCTCCGTTCTTAATTTCAACGAAAGCGTTGTTGACGCCGGAAACGAGAAGGCGGAAAAAATCGGAGCAAAATTCTCTTCAAGAACCGATACAAGAAGATTTACATACAAAGACGGAAAATATCATTCAACCGACTGGGAAAAGGATGTTGCTTTTCAGAATGTTATTCTTCTTATGGACGAAACAAAGTATATAACAACCCCGTATAAAGGCTCTTCAACAACCTATCTCAACTACTTATACAAGGGACACGACGGCTACTACGCGTCAAACGGAACCCAGACAAAAATCAGGTGGGAGATTAAGGACAACAAGCTTTATCTTACTGACTTAAGCGGAAATCCTCTTAAGATTAATCCCGGTAAATCATACATTGGTCTTTGCTCGTCAAACAATTCGGGCAAGGTTACCTTTTCAAACCCCGAAAACTAAACAAATACTCGGCACGGTTACCCTTTATCAGTAATCGTGCCGTTTTTCTAAGGACAAGAGACTTCTTATGAAAAGAAAAATTGATATGTTAAACGGAAACACGCTAAAAAGCATTGTTCTTTTTGCGCTTCCCATAATGTTTTCCTCGCTCCTGCAATATAACTACGCTCTTGTTGACAATATCATAGTCGGCAGATATGTAAGCACCGACGCGCTTGCCGCGGTTGGTAATGTCGGCTCGATAAATTCCTTTATTATCGGCGCAGCACTCGGATTGACAAGCGGGTTTACAATACCCGTTGCCCACGCCTTCGGCGCCGGCGATTCAAAAAAAGTTGCGAGGTATTCCGGCAGCTCGGTTGTTGTTGCTTTTTCAATCGGCGTTTTTATTGTTTTTGTTGCCCATCTTGTTTCAAATCCGCTTTTAAGGCTTATCGGAACCCCGAAGGAAATAATAAAGCTTTCGGCTTCATATGTTAACATCCTTTATTTCGGCGTTCCTTTTCAGATGCTTTCAAACAATTTCACGGCAATTTCAAGAGCGGTTGGCGAAAGCAAGAAGCCGCTGTATTTCTTTACCATAAGTGTTTTCGTTAACTTCCTTCTGGATTTGCTTTTCGTTAAAGGCTTTGGCTGGGGAGTTGAGGGAGCGGCAGCCGCAACGCTGATTTCCCATATTATTGCAGCAGGCTTAACGGGATTTTATATTATTAAGCTTAATCCGGATGTTAATGTAGCAAGGGGCGATTTTAAACCGGATTTGAAAATTGCGCTTGAACAAATCAGGCTTGGTATCCCCGTTTCTCTGCAATTTACGATAACCTCAATAGGAACAATGTGCCTTCAGAGTGCGGTTAATAACTTTGGAGCAAATGTTATCGCAGGCTTCACGGCAGCAGGAAGAGTTGAAAACTTAACAAATCTTCCTATGTCCGCTCTCGGGGTTGCAACGCAAACCTTTGTCGGTCAGAACTACGGCGCAAAAAATTATAAGCGAATAACAAAATCGGTTGCTCAAATATTCCTGCTTGATGTCGGTGTTTCAATTCTTATGAGCATAACCCTCTATCTTATCGGAATGCCCATGGTTTCGGTCTTTATGAAGGAACAAAATCCCGAAATAATGCACGCTGCGCAAAGATATTTGCTTGCAACCGTTCAGTGTTACAGCCTTGTTGCCGTTCTCTTTGTTTTAAGAAACACTTTGCAGGGACTCGGCTTTACATACGCAAATATGATTGCAGGCGCAGGCGAATTTATAGGAAGAATTTCGATTGCGTTTATCTTCTCAAAAATAATCGGCTTCACCGCAGTTTGCTACGCTGCTCCTGCTGCATGGCTTTTTGCGGATATTCCGCTGATTATAATTTATCTCCTTCAACGAAAAAAGTTAAAAGAACAACAAAAACTCACGGAAGCCTGAACTTCTGTGAGTTTTTATAATTGTCGTTTGCGACCCGAAATTTTGCATTTTGCACTTTGCATTTTGCATTTTAATTCAGGCTGTTTATCAGCGAAAGGTGTTTCAGATAAAATTCCTTAACATCGTTTTTCTTTGTAAATCCGCCTTGAAGCGACATATGGTCGCCGTCATAAATCGGCATAATATTCCATTCTCCCCTTGAAACATTGCCCTGCTCATATTCCTTTTGAGGCGCTCCAAACGGCGCTGTCGCCGAAACCGTGTTAACAAGTCCGTCGTTCATAAACCAGCTTTCGTCAACCTCAAAGCCTTCGGGGGTTGTTTCTTTCAAACTTCCCATCAGAATTGAGGTTTTAACAAACATTGCTTCCGTTTTGCTCTCATCGGGATAATAGGTTCCGTCCTCATTTTTAATTGAAGAATTGCAGGGATATGAAAAATAATAAACATTTTCAAGGGTTTCAATTTTTTTGTTCAGCTCAAGCGCATTATCAATAAACATATCGTAATTTGCAAAGTCAAATTCCTCTCTGCCGTCTGCTTTCGGATTGTTTGCCTTTGCCATAATCGAGGAAAGCGCATTTTGAAATCCGCTGCCGACCTCTTCGTTTGCGTCAACATCATATGCCGTTGTTCCATTGTGGGGAGACGCAAGCGCCGTTATGCTGTTTATGTAATCTGCTTTGCCGCCTGTAAACAGTTCGGAAATCCCGCTGTTTTCAGTTGCCTTTTGCTCCTCTTCGCTTCCGTTTGCCATAAGCTCGCTGAGAAGGCGAATCGTTGCGCCGCCAAAGGAATGACCGATAAGATTTATTTTGTTTTCGCTATCCCATTTATCAATAAGGGGATTTTTGCTGTAATCAGTTCCGAAGCGTTCGTGTTTACAGCGTTCGCTATGCTCTTTGCCGTAGTCAACAACCGTTCCCGTAAGCTGGGCATAGAGCTCGCAGGCTCTGTCCCACGCGCTGCCGTGGGGAGCAACCGAGGCGCTCACGCAGTTGAATCCGTTTGAATTAAGATATTCAAGCAAATCGCCGGTTCTCATTCCCCAATATTTTAGGAATTTATTTTGCTTATCATAGCTTCCCCAGCCCGAAAGTCCGTGAACAAAAACAAAGGTATAGTTCGTTTCAAAATCCGCACTGTTAACCTTTGCCGCAGGCTCGCTTTTTGCACAGGAGGAAAGCAAAAGAATTGCTGATAATACAACTGATAGTATTCCTATTCTTTTCTTCATAACTTGCTCCAACCTAAAAAGCCCCAACAGTTTGCGCCGTTGGAGCTTTTAATTAATTATTTAAGTGCATTAACAATGCTTTCCTTATCGGTTACGCCGATAAAGGTTTCTGCTATTTCACCGTTTTTGAAAACAATAATTGTCGGAATGCTCATAATTCCGAAACGCTCAGCAAGCTCGCCTGCCTCATCAACGTCAACCTTGCCGACCATAACCTCGGGCATTTCCTCTGCTATTTCGTCAACAAGCGGCGACATAATCTTGCAGGGACCGCACCAGGTTGCAAAGAAATCAATTAAGCAGGTTTTGTTTTCTGCCATTACTTCGCTGTCAAAATTATTATCATCAATTACCTTAACCATTTTTATTCTCCTTTGATTTTAAGAAATTAACTGCGCTAAGCCCTGCCTCGGCACCTTCATAAACAGCCTTGCAGACCTGAAGAAGTCCGCCCGTTATGTTGCCGCAGGAAAAAACTCCGGGAATATTGGTTGACATATCGTCTTTAACCTTGATGTTGTCGCCGTCAAGCGCTATTCCGAGTTTTTTAGCAAAATCCGCTCCTCCTGCAACACCGAGAGCAATAAACACACCGTCAAGCTCAAGCTCTGAGCCGTCGTCAAAGGCAACTGAACGAACCTTCATATCGCCCTTGATTTCCTCGAGCTTCTTTGTTATAACCTCGTATTTATCTGTTTCAGGTGCAGGTGCGCCGTTAGTTAAAATATACACCTTTTTTGCAATATTTTCAAGGTCTGCCGCTTCGCTGAGCGCATAATCGCCGTTTCCGAGCACGGCAACGGTTTTCTTTCTGTAGAAAAATCCGTCGCAGATAGCGCAGTAGCTTATTCCCTTTGCTTCAAATTCAGCAACGCCTTTGATGTTGGGGCGAAGCTTTTTGTTACCCGTTGCAAGAATAAGCGCCTTTGAAATATATTCATTGTCAGCGGTTTTAACCTCGTAGTTCATATCGGCATTCATTGTTATATGCAAAACCTCTTCGTTTATAACATCAACACCGAGGGTTTTTGCCTGAGCTATTCCGCCGTTATATAAATCCGCTCCGGAAATACCGCCGTCAAATCCATAGTAGTTATCTATCAGATGCGCTTTTTCAAGCTGGGATTCGCCATAGTAAACTACAAGAACATTTTTATTTGCTCTTTTTGCATAAAGCGCAGCTGAAATACCTGCAGGACCTGCGCCGATTATAATAATATCATACATTACAGGATTGCCTCAACCTTTGCTTCAATCTCTTCGGGAGTTACCTTTGATGAGAAACGCTCAACGATATTGCCCTCTCTGTCGATAAGGAATTTTGTGAAATTCCAGCCGATTTTTGCTCCGCCTGTTTCCTCAACAAGCCATTTATAAAGCGGAATTGCATCCTTGCCGTTAACCTTAATCTTCTTAAATCTCGGGAAGGTTGTTCCGAATTTAAGTGAGCAAACCTTGTTTATTCCCTCATCGCTCTCTCTCGCCTGAAAAGCAAACTGATTGCAGGGGAAATCAAGAATTTCAAAGCCCTGGTCCTTGTATTTCTTATACATTGCTTCAAGTCCGTTGTACTGAGGAGTGAAGCCGCAGTGGGTTGCCGTGTTAACAATAAGAAGAACCTTGCCGCTGAACTCTGAAAGAGAAACCTCTTCGCCCTTCTGGCTTAAAACATTGAAATCATAAACATTCATTTTTAATACCTCCATAAATTTTGCAAAATTAAATTGTACGCAATTTATTTACAGTTTCATTATACCCGTTTTTTTACATTTGTCAAGAGTTTTTTTAAAAAAATTAGTTTATGCTAACTGCTTTCACAAATCCGGCGGTTAAACTCAATCATTTTTGTGACAGTTGGGTTGAACGACTGATGGGAAGAAGCAAAACACCTCATCCACCGCAAGCGTCATCCTTTTGTCGCGCAAGCTCGACATTTCCCTTTTGACGTAAGGGGTCTGACCCCTTACGTCACTGATGGGAGGAGGGTGCGTTCACTTTCGCCTGCCGAGGGTGCAGTAAAGAGGCTGCGTCTATTCGTCCGCCATGGGGACGCACCGCCTTCGGAGGAACGTCCCCATGTGCTGTGGAGGGAACGACCCTAATTCGTCCGCCGATAATATAATCGGAGCGAAGCGACCCTCAATTTTGTACTTTGCATTTTGCATTATGCATTTATATAATCGGGTGTGGG
>JAFUZY010000167.1 GCA_017476375.1 Eubacterium sp. | reverse complement strand
TTCTTTTCTTAATTCCTCTATGATTTCATATTCTTGTCTTTGAAGGTAACGAACTCCTTGTTTGCACCAACTCCTTTCACCATGTAGCCTTTTTTTAACCGTTCATTCTCTACACGCAACTTAAGATTTTCCAGCTCAAGCCTTTCCAACTCGGAAAGGTTTTTCTTTCTGTGTAACGCTGCGTATGGATTTCCTGTACCGCTTCCTTTGCCTCTATGTTCTTCGTAAAAATATTCTTCCCCTCCTTCTTTAAAATGTTTTATCCATTGTTGCAATATGCTTCTTCTAAAGTCGTTTTCATTAGCAACTTGCTTAATTGATTTTCTTCCCTCTAATACATCTTTTACACATTGTACCTTGAATTCAGGCGTGTATTTCCTTTGTTTTCCCATTTTATATCCTCCTTTTTTCTTATTATACAACAAAAAATGAAAGTGAACACTTTTTTGTGTCCACTTTCATTTTACACTTGCACATTTTGTCGTGCTCTTTTTTGAAAATATTATGCTGCTTCATCAAATGTTCTGATACATTCAAGAAAACAATTCATATAATTGAAAATTTCTTCATGTTGTTCTTGTATTTCGATAATAGCATCTTGGTTAAACCCATGAGTTACTGCGTCGCGCAATTTTTTAGCCGTTGTTCCTTTATTGCTTTTTGCGCCAAATAACTCATTCAATAAATCTTTATCAAACGAATATCCTGCAAATTCAAGTGCATAAGGAACTTGTCTCATATCTAACTTTAAATATGCATTATTGTGTCCTTTTTGTCGTTGGTGTTCACTTAATACCACCTTATAAACACTCTCACAAATGTTAAACTTATTCTTGAACGAATCTAATAAGGCTATCGTTTCTAAATCATTATTGATTGTTTCAAGCCTAATCAACTCATCTTTCGTTTGATTACGCAATATGAGCTTTTCTTTTTGTGTTAATTTTATTATAGTATTACCAATCTAAATCATCATATGGCGTTGATTCATATCCTTTCAACTGAAGGTTCTCAACCATCTTGTCAAGTTTACCTTTCCACATAAACTTAAACCATTGTGTTTCACCAAACCATTTAACAATAGTAGGACTTATTGCATAATAGGCATGAATAAATGCTCTGCCGTACCAGGTTTTTGCAAGTTCGTTGTCGCGGTAACGGCGCAGTGTCCATACCTGCGGGCAATCATACGAGCCGTAAACCGCAGTTGCAACATAGCAACCTCCACTCTTTGGCGCTTCAGGAGGTGCCTCAGGAATTTCATGTGAGGGATCAAGCTCATTAATAATCTTGTGGTATTGCATTGCAATATCTTGAAATGATTTCGGATTTATTAATTTACCGTTTTTCAAAACCCACTCGGCATGACTTAAAGCGAGCTTATAGTAATAGACCCGTTTTTCTTTTTGCTCGTCAGGTATTTTTTTAGCTATATTTTCAAGCGTAATCATAAACTCCTTTGCAAGATTATTGAACAAAGTAATAGTTTGGTTTTGATCACTTGAAACAACCATACCATAGCCGTTCTTTTTCTGATTATAAACATATTGACTGCCATAAATCAACATAATATCGACACTAATTTGTTCAATAATTTTTTTCTGCTCTTCTTCGTTATCAACATCAAAATTATCGTCAATAATAGAAACACAGTTTTGAAGAACTTTGAAGGCTGCCTGACGCTTATAAAGGTCTGAAGAAACAAGAGAAGTCTTTGCTTTGCCATAAGAGCTGTAGAATATTGCCTCAATATTTGAGGGATCATTCTGTTCAACAAGATTGTAATACTTTTCTGTTTCTTCCCAATCTTCCTTTTGTTTTGCGCGGCGGGCGTTTTGGAGGAATTTTTCAACATATTCCGAGTTGTCCACCTTTACGCTGCCTTGATGTTCAACAACAATTTTGTCCTGCATAACTTTTGTTCCGCAGTAATTGCAGAAACCAAATTCTCTGCTGTCGTCAAGTTCGATGTCTGCTCCGCAACCGGGGCACTTTAATGCTACCATTCCCATAAATATTACTCCTTTTTAAAAATAAAAAATGGCGTGTAGTCAAGCTACACGCCCAAAAACGCAAGCTCAACTGTCGCCAAACAATATTACATATCTGTATTCCCAAAGTATGCAAATAAGAGCATGCATTTTTATCAAAAGAGATAAAAATAGCATACATTCAGGAATACATAATTATACAAAGATAACCAGATATTTAATTGTAATATTATTTGGCACTTACATTTTAGCATTTTATAGTTTAATAGTCAAGGAATATGTCATAGGGTGTAGCGAGCATAGGATTTGTAAAGACAAATCCCTAAGAAGAAAAAACAGACCGAAACGAAACGGTCTGTCATTAATGAACTATTGCTACGCAATATGAAATAATTTGCAAAAGCAAATTGTGAAATATCTCACTATGTTCGATATGAAATTAAATTAATCCATAACACGCCGAAGGCGTATTTCATTGCGAAGCAATTTCATATTCCAAAGGAATATTTCACTAATCCGCAAGGATTAATTTAATTGGGAGAACCTTCATAAAGAAGGTTCTCCCAAAGGTGACTGTATTTTTTATTATTATAAAATTTTTTCCATTTCGGTTCTTTGGACTTTCATCCCCATTGACTGATAGAATTTCTTTGCGCCCTGATTGCATTCCCAGACATTGAGAGTAACATTATAGCAATTAATCTCTTTTGCAAAGGCTATAACATAATCATAAAGAGCCTTGCCGATATGCTTGCCCCTTGCGCTTTCATCAACGCATATATCATCAATATAAAGAGTTTTAATATCATTTAAAACCCTTGAATTGGTATGCTCTTTGATATTGCAAAAGGCGTGGGCAAGGATTTTTCCGCCTTCCTCAAACACGAAGACGGGGCTTTTTTCATCATCTATGATTTTTTCAAGCTCGTCTTCGGTGTATTTGGCGTCGGCTCCGCCGAAAATATCAGGTCTGCCGTTTTGGTGAATTTTATAAACCTGAAAAAGCAGACTCATAATTTCGGGAATATCTCGTTTTTGGGCTTTTCTTATCATTACATAAGTTCCTTGCCGCTCTTCCAAGCCTGACCAACCTTTTCGCCTGTTACATAATAGCCTGCTCTGAATTGGTCGAACATTAAAATCCCTGCTTTTCTTATATCAACTCCGCCCTTTTCATCAAGAATCTCCTCGTGAGCCGAAACATTAACAATTTTTCCTATAATGCTGTAAACATTATTAGTGTCAATAATCTCGGAAAGCTCACATTCCATTGTTATCGGAAATTCCTCAATAATCGGCGCATTAACCCTGTCGCTCTTTGTTGCGGTCATACCTGAGCGCTCAAATTTATCTGCCATAGTGTTGCCCGAGGCAATTCCGAAAAAGTCTGCCTCTTTGATGTTTTTAACGTCGGCAAGACTAACTGTGAACGCCTTGTTTGCCTTGATGTTTTTAACTGTTTTGTGGGTTTCGGTAAGCGATAAGGTTATTTTATCCGAATCGCAAATCATTCCCCATGCTGCGTTCATAACATCAACAACGCCGTTTTCATCATAGGTTGCAACCATTAAAACAGGCATCGGATAAACTGCGGGTTTAACTCCTAAATCTTTTCTCATTCTGTTTTCCTCCGTTTAGTTAATTTTGTTAAGCTGATTAATGTATAGCCGAAAACGGCAAACATCAGCATTATCATTATATATTTTATCAAAAACAGCGCAAGAGAGCCTCTTTCATCAAAATAAACAAATTGATTTATCAGAAGCATATATTTTATTATACCTTCTTTTATAAAAATGAAAAGTCCCAAAGCGAAAATAATCGCCATAATAATTATCGCAGGGGTGCGTTTTTGCTTCTTCGCCCTGAACTTCAATTGCAAGGTGAGCAAACCATGAATCCTTTGCCGCTGCCCTCGTGTGTGTTAAAAGGAACAATGGTTTTACCCGAAAAATCGTAGGTGTCAAAGAAGGTATACATAATCATAGGAAGTGCATACCACCACATCGGATAAAACGGTTGCTTTCTCGGTTTGTGTTCCGCTGCTTTTTGAGCATGCAGAAAAGCTGAAAATTAAAGTAAGCGTAAGAATAATTGCAAGTGTTTTTTTCAAATAAAAGATTCTCCTTAATCTGTTTTTTTAGCTATATTTTTTCTTTTTTCGGGCAGCTCCCTTGCAACGGCAGGGATTAATTCATTCATCAATTCTCTGTTATCAATATCTGCAAGCAGCATTTTTTTAGCCCCTTCATATGGAATTTCAAGGGGCGCATCCTTGATTATTTCTTTTGCGGATTTTGTCTGCTTAATCAGAAATCTGTCGTCGTATATTCCGCCGATAACCTTGCCTTCATAGTAAATAATGTATTCGCCCATCATTGCTATGTATGAAATGTTATCAAGTTCTGATAACTGTTCAAGAACAAATTCAAGGTATTCCTTGCTCGACGCCATGGCAAACTCCTTTCAGTTAAAATTTTAGCTTTCTGAATTTAAGAGGTGAAAGATTTGTTTCATTTTTAAAGAAATAAATAAAATTTGAAGTGCTTTTAAACCCTGTTTTATATGCGATTTCGCTTATTTGCATATCGGAATTAACAAGAAGCTCTTTTGCTCTTTCAAGCCTGATTGAAAGAAGATAATCATAGGGTGAAACAGCTGTGTTTTTCTTAAAAACTCTTGAAAAATAAGAGGGGCTTAAACTAACGCTTTTTGCCATATCCGAAACCATCAGCTCTTTTTGATAATTATTTAAAATAAATTCCTTCGCTCCTTCAACCTTGGAAAGTGCTTTTTCACCTGCGCTGCTTTTAGTGCTGAGAAGACGCATGAGAATTTTATAAATCATTTCCGACTGCCTTGTTTCATCAGAGGTTCCAATAATGTTTATAATATTTCTTTTAACCGAATCCGAAAATTTGATTTTTTCGCCCTTCAAAGATGTTATTTCCTCAAATAATGCTCTTGCGAAGCTTCCGTCAAAATGAAGCCAGAGAGTATGGGCGGAAGAATCGGAAAAATAGCTGTGCCGTTTATAGCAGTCTATTAAAATCGCTTCTCCGCCTTTAGTGCATTGGCTGTCAGTCTTTATCTCGCCTTCAAGAACACAGAGCAAAAGAAAACTGTTGTATTGATTTCTCTTAACCTCGTAGTCCTCGTCGCAGAAAAATTCACCTGCACAAAGGGGATAAAAAAGGCTTCTTTTTGCAAAATCAGAGGGTGTGAAAAAATACATATATGAGCCCTTGTTGAGCCCGCTTCCCATTAAATCCATAATAACACAGCAGGATTTCTAAATTTTTTGATTGAAAATCAAAACAAATCCTCTGATAAGCATTATATAATGAAATCAGCATAAAGTCAACGAAGGGTGGTTTTTATGAATAATTCTAAGGCAAGAGCATGGATGGAAAGGGTTGTTATTCCAACCTATGAAGCGGCAAAGCCCGATAAAAATCCTCTTTTTCTTGAAAAAAGGGTTTATCAGGGAAGCAGCGGAAAGGTTTATCCCCATCCTGTTATTGATAAAATCAGTGATGTTAAAAAGAACAGGGAATACACTGCGCTCTTTCTTGAAAACGATTATCTCAAAATAATGATTCTTCCCGAGCTTGGTGCGGAAAAGGATGCAACAATAAGCTATGTTAAGGATATGATAAAATATTTCAAAGCATATGACAAAAGGCGTTTAGTGAATTATGTTTCAAACACTCTCAGTCGGGTTGAAAATGCCGAAAAAGACGATGCAACCCTCTACGGCGATATTGCAATGTGGAATGATTA
The DNA here is from genome assembly GCA_017476375.1 of Eubacterium sp. Classification (GTDB taxonomy): domain Bacteria; phylum Bacillota; class Clostridia; order Oscillospirales; family Acutalibacteraceae; genus Eubacterium_R. The sequence goes on along the minus strand of JAFUZY010000167.1, from coordinate 12,426 downwards.
TCTCGGCTTATGGGAGCCGAGCGATGATATTGAAAATCATATGATAAGAACCTGTAAAAAGGCAGAGGGAATGCCACTTCTTGTTTCCGAATTTGGCTTATGCGAGCCCCATTTCAAGGGTGGCGACAAGGAAAGGGCAAGAATACTTAAGGAGCGCCTTGAAATGTATGAGAAGATTTCAAACATCTGCGGCTATATGTGGTTTTCGCTCAATGATTATCGAACTCACTGCGGAGAAGAGGGGGAAGATAAGCTGAGAAGAAGGGTGCATGGCTCAACGGATTTATATGCAAACGAAAAGCCGTCGTATCGCTTACTCTGCGATTTACAAAAATAATGCACAAGCGTATATTTAAAGCAATGATGACAGGGGTCTGACCCCCTGTCATCATTGCTTTTAAGACAAAGTTTTTACCCCTTATCTCTGATTAAATACTATATTGTGACAATATTGTAATGGAAACATATTCCCCTTTATGTTAAAATAACCTTCGGGGTGATATAATGAACATCTTTTTATTGGAAGACGACAGTGCAATCGGAATTGCGCTGACATATTCGCTTGAAAATGAGGGCTACAAGGTAACCCTTGCAAAAAGTGTTGCAAATGCAAATGAAATAATCGAAAACGAAAGCTTTTCGCTTTATATTCTTGATTTAACTCTTCCCGACGGAAGCGGTTATGATGTTTGCAAAAAGATTAAAGCACAGGGCGATTATCCTGTTATTTTTCTGACTGCATTTGATGATGAGGCAAATGTTGTTATGGGCTTTGACCTTGGAGCAGACGACTACATTTCAAAGCCCTTCAGGCTCAAGGAGCTGCTTGCCAGAATTAAATCGGTTCTTCACCGCTACAGCAAGGAAAGTGCGGATAACACAGTTGTGATTCAAAACATAAAAATCAATATGAACGAGGCAAAGATTTATAAAAACGGCGAGGAAATAGTTTTAACCGCTATGGAATATCGCCTTTTGCTGACATTGCTGAATAACAGGGGAGTTGTTTTAACCCGAAACAAGCTTCTTGAGAATTTATGGGATATTGAGGGCGATTTTGTTAACGATAACACGCTGACTGTTTATATAAAAAGGCTCAGAAACAAAATTGAAGAGAATCCTGCCGAGCCCGAAATCATCAAAACAAAGAGAGGAATGGGGTATTATATTGAAAAATAAAGAGGTTTTTATTTCGCTTTCAATCAGCGTGGCAACAGTGCTGATACTATCTTTTGTTTGCTTTAAAATCAATATTACCTCGGGCTTTGTTTGCGCTGCACTCGGAACAGCTCTTATTGCTGTTTTTACGGTTTATACATTAAGGCGCTATCGGGCACTGAGCAGGCTGAACGATTATCTTTCGCTTGTTTGCAGCGGCAATTTTGAGCTTGATATAGAAAGCAATGCAGAAGGCGAACTATCCATTCTGAAAAACAACCTTTACAAGGTTATAACAAGGCTTAAAACGCAAAATGAGGTTATTGAAGCCGACAAGGTTTATCTTGCCGATTCGCTTGCCGATATATCCCATCAGCTCAAAACACCGCTGACCTCTTTAATGGTTGTATCCGAGCTGCTTGAAAAAGAGCAGAACGAAGAAAAGCGAAAGGAATTTGTTGCTATTATTAATTCCCAATGCGAAAAAATGAGCTGGCTTATTCAAACTCTCTTAAAGCTCTCAAAGCTTGATGCGGGAACTGCTCAGATGAACTGTGAGGAGCTTTCGGCAAGGGAAATAATTGAAAACAGCCTTTCGCCGTTTCTTTTAACCCTTGATTTAAAGAATATAAGCGTTAACAAAGATATTTCCGATTTCAGCTTTAAAGGTGATAAAAACTGGAGCGTTGAGGCGATTCAGAATATTATCAAAAACTGCATTGAGCATACGCCAAACGGCGGATGCCTTGAAATATCAACAGATGAAACAACTGTTTTCAAAAGGATTGTTATAAGAGATAACGGTTGCGGTATTTCAAAGGAGGACTTGCCTCACATCTTTGAACGCTTTTACCGAGGCAAAAACTCCTCTTCCGAAAGCGTTGGCATCGGTCTTGCTCTTTCAAAAGCAATTCTCGGTAAAGAAAACGCCTCCCTGTCGGTTTCAAGTGAGGAAGGACGCAAAACTGAATTTGAAATCAAGTTTTATAAATCGGTAATATGACAAAATTGTTATATAAAATTCACCTTATTGTAAGGTTCAAAGCATATCATTGTGTCATCGAAAGGAGAAAAAACAATGAAAATTCTTGAAACAGTTAATCTCTGCAAAACCTATGGAAACGGTGCCACAATGGTAAAGGCACTTGATAATGTTAGTTTTTCCGTTGAAAGGGGCGAGTTTGTTGCAATTGTCGGTCCTTCGGGTTCGGGCAAATCAACGCTTATGCATATTCTCGGAGGCGTTGACAAGGCAACAAGCGGCAGCGTTATAATTGATAAAACAGATATATCAACTCTTGATGAAACTGCGCTTGCCATATTCCGCCGCCGTCAGATTGGTTTGGTTTATCAGTTTTATAATCTGATACCCATCCTGACAGTTGAGGAAAACCTGACTCTTCCTCTTCTTCTCGACGGAAGAAAGCCCGATGAAAGGCAGCTCAAAAGCATCATTGAACGCCTCGGCTTGCAGGATAGATTAAATCATCTGCCCTCCCAGCTTTCAGGCGGTCAGCAGCAGAGAGTTTCAATCGGCAGAGCGCTGATTAATAACCCTGCTCTTATGCTTGCCGATGAGCCCACGGGCAACCTTGATTCCGAAAACAGCAAGGAGATTATATCCCTGCTTCGCCGGTTCAACCGCGAACTCGGTCAAACGGTTATTATGATTACCCACGATGAAAATATCGCTCTTTCCGCAGACCGCCTTATTGAGATTAAAGACGGCAAAATTGTTCGCGATGAAAGGAGAGAACAATGAATATCGTTCAAAAACTGACTCTCCGCCATATCAAAAGTCATAAAAGAAGGTCGTTTCTGACTGTGCTTGCAATAATAGTTTCGGTTGCAATGGTAACTGCGGTGTTCACAAGCGTATTCTCGTTTGTTAAGTTTATGCAGGATTCCACCAAGGCATACGACGGCAACTGGCACGCACAGCTCTGGTATGAAGAACTGCCGGAGGAAAGTATGCTCAAAAGCGACGATTATGATTACTATCTCGGTGCAAATGTGTTTAATTTCCGCTATGATAAGGAAAAGGATACTTCAAAAGCCTATGCCGAGGTGGATGCAGTCACCGAAAAAGCCGAAGAAATGCGAAATATCAATATTCTTGACGGCGCGTTCCCGAAAAATGAAGGTGAAATACTCGTTACTAAAGAGTATATCGAAAAGAATAAACTGAACTGGAAGGTTGGCGATACAATCCGCCTTTACTGCCTTGATTACGCCACCGAAAAAGAGGGCTATAAGGAATATAAACTCTGCGGAATCGCACAGGGTAATGTCAGCTTTTTTGACCATCGCGACGGTGTTGTTGCTTTTACGGATTCCGTCAGAAACAGCGGCGTTAACTGCTATGCTACTTTGAGCTATCACACGCTTAACAATTCCGTTTATGAAAAAACGCACACCCTTGAAAGCGAAACAAATTCCCAAAACATCAAATTCAACATTGATTTGCTGAATTATTCGGGAGTAATGGAAAACAACGAAACTTTTAAAGCCCTTGGCGGCTTTGCGGCTGTTATTCTTGCGGTGATTGTTATTGCCTCTGTCATTATGATTTATGATTCCTTCGCAGTTTCATATCAGGAACGCGAGCGCTATCTTGGTATGCTCGCATCAGTCGGTGCAACAAAACGGCAGAAACGAAGCTCGATTTATTTTGAGGGCTTTATCCTTGGAATTATAGGCATTGTTATCGGAACTATCGCCGGCTTTATCGGAATGATGATAACCTTCAAGAGTATTGAAGAAGCCTTCCTGACAACTATTTCCATTGCGATTAAAGGCACGCTTAAGGTGCATTTCAGCCCGTATATCATACTCGAAACGGTTCTTATCAGCGCGCTGACAATATTCATTTCCTGCTATATTCCTGCCCGCCGCGCGTCAAAAACAACGCCTATTGCGGCAATCAAGGGAACGAATACGGTTAAGGTTAAAAAGGCAAAACGCCTGCGAGTTTCAAAGCTCACAAGAAAGCTATACGGCTATGAGGGTGAGCTTGCCGTTAAGAATTTCAAGCGCAATGGCAGACGAAGCAGAAACATTGTTTTTGCCCTTGTTATGAGCGTTGTTCTGTTTTTAACCGTAACCAACTTTTCTCAGATGTTTACCTCACTTGTCAAAAACGAGGCAGGCGAAGAAAACGCAGATTTTATTATCAACACTGAAACGGAGTATAAAGATAAGGTAAAAGAGTATTTCGACGGCGTGGATATTGATAGCTATATCGGTTATATCACAACTGAGGCTACGCTGGTTAATACAGAAGCTTTTTCAGAGGATGCCTGCCGCGCCTTCAGTCTCTCAGAGGGCGAGGACATAACGGATTTGTTTATTTATGTTATGGATAACGCAAGCTTTGATTCGTATCTGAAATCTATCGGGGAGCAGCCCGAAAGCTACCATAACAAAAATCAGTTGAAAGCACTTGCTTTTAACCGTGTGATTGATGTTACGGGCAGCAAACCGAAAGTATGCAGGGCTTTCAAAGACGGGGTGAAGGGCAAAAAGCTGAACTGCCTTGTGAATATGTATAACGAGGAAACAGGTGAGTTTGACGACCGCCATGATTTTTCCGTTACTGTCGGCGCAATGACCGACAAGGAGTTTGAGTCATCGCTCTTCCAGCCGAAATATGTCAACGAGCCTTCGCTTATATTCTCTGAGGATATGATTTCCGCTCTGCCTCTTGAGCGCCGTATGTTCAACTTTGGTATATTTGCAAAGGACTATAAAAATGTGATGAATGCTGCGGATGAATACTTTGAAGGTGAGGGCATTCCTTATTCAATAGAAGACAGCACCTCGCGGGCGCAGTCCGTTAACGCTCTTCTTTCAATAATCAAAGTGTTTATTTATGGATTTGTAACACTGCTGACCCTGATTGCAATTATCAATATTATTAATTCAATTTCAAATTCTATGAACGAGCGGAAAACGGAATTTGCGATGCTGAAATCAGTCGGCGTAACCCCGAAAGGCTTTAAGAAAATGATTTATGTTGAAAGCATACGCTACGGTGTAAAATCGCTTTTATGGTCGTTGCCGATCAGCGCAGCGTTGCATTATCTGATGTTCTATGCATTGTCAACCTCAGAGGGACTTGTTATGGACTTTTCGCCAAATCTTCATTTCTATCTTGTTGCTGTTCTGGCAGTGTTTGTAATCATTATTATCTCACTGCTCTATTCAGCGGATAAAATCAAGGATGACGATATAATTGAAAACCTTAAACAGGATTAAAAGGATAAAAAAACGGGAAGGATTGCATTCCTTCCCATTTTTATTTGTATATGCTGATTATATAGTTTTCGTGGCTGAAAGTTTTTAAATGCATTTTAAATTCTTCGTCAAGTGAGTTGATGCTCTTTAAATCGCCGAGTCCTGTTCCAAGGAATTTAAAATATGCTTCCTTTGCGGTCCAGATTTCAAAAAAGCGTCTTTGTTTTTCCTCTTTATCCTTGCTGCTTGCTATATAATTCTTTTCTTCCTCGGTGCAAATATATTCTGTAAGCCCATCCTTGACCTCTTTGATTTTTTCTATATCAACGCCGATTTCACTTTCGCTGACAGCGCAGATAACATAATCACCGCTGTGGCTGATATTGAAATGAATATCAAATCCTTCGGCGTATGGCTTGCCGTTTTCATTTGTTTTAAAAACAACGCTGTCCGGCGACACATTGCATTGTTTTGCAATCATCTCCCTTGCAAGCATATCGCCGAGAATGCTCCTCTTTTTGTCTTCTTCAAAACGAAAACGGCTGATTTTTTCCTTCTTATCCTCTGCCATTGCTAAAAAGAATTTATCATATTCAGTTTTTGAAAAGTCATTTACATTGAGCAGCCGATACATTGTTGTTACCTTATATCTTTTTTGTTTCATTATAGCACATTTGAAATAATATGTATACGCCGAGATTTTGCAGATTGTTGCAAAATGGCGAGATTCTCCTCTCAACTATCGAAAGCCCCACCGGGGCTTTCTCCCGATTTCGTGCGACCTTCGGTCTGCGAAACCGGAGTTTGTTTCTCATCTCTTTCTCCTTAAAGAAAAAAGGTTGTTTTAACGATTGGCTAAATCGCTGAAACCCGCATAAAAGCACGGTTTGAAGGCTTTGAGGTTGCCGCAACAGTAATATATCTCTATCAATCTTCATTTCAATTAGTAAAAACTTTCATCTCATTTTTTAGCATTATTACCTATTCAATTCTAACGACAATGCTAATGAATGATTGATTGTGTGCATATTGTGTGCATATTGTTGAAAATAATATATTTATGTTGAATAATTTTATTATATATGTTACAATTAATGCGTGTTGTAATAAATATAGTATTATGGCTAATTTTTAAGAAAGGGACTTAACAAGGCTATGAGAGTGGGCTACACTTTGCACAGCAAGCGCATCACAGCACAGCGGTTAAGTTCGTGGTAATATATAAGAAATTATAATCGTCAAATAAAACACATGTGTCGGTTAGGCGTATTTACTCGTAAATATGATTCAAATGAACCGGACGGTGCAAACCGGAAAAGTTCCATCCATTGGAGGTAATACCATGGCAAAAGTTAAAAGAGTATTGGTATCTTTGTTATGCTTTGTTTTAGTCTTTAGTCTGACAGGGTTTGACTTTGGTGCACTCAAAGCATCCGCAGGAATGTACATGATTTTTAACTGGTCTGCGTTAAAAGACGAGGTTAAAAACGCATCAAGCGGAACTACGATTTATTTGGGCAAAGATATTACAACGGATGAACTGGACAATCGTATTGTTGCAAATAAAAAGACAAACTTGACGATTGATTTATACGGGCACTCTATCAAAAAGGAAAAAGGAAGCAAGTGCTATAAAGACGGTCATATTTTGGAAGTTATGGGAAATTCGACCGTCACGCTGACGGATTCCATAGGCGGAGGCTCTTTGGAGTACGGATGCGGTAATAACGGCGGCGCAATCAATATCCACGATGGTTCTACCGTTACAATCAGTAATGTGACTTTTCAAAATAACAGAGCAGGTATTGACGGCGGCGCAATCTTCAACCGCGGCACCTTGAAAATGAATAACTGCGTCATAAAGAACAATACCGCTAAGGATACCGGAGGCGGTATCTATAACTCGGAAGAAGGAAAGTTTGAACTCAACAATGTTGAGATTTGTTATAACAAATGTGATAACGACGGCGGCGGATTAAATATTCATACAGATGGAACATCGGTGATGAAAAATTGTAATATCCATCACAACACTTCCAAAGACGAAGGCGCCGGTTTCCGCTTTGATGACCAAGGGGAAACACTGAAGCTTTATAATACGACAGTTACGGATAATGTTTCCAAGGATGACGGCGGCGGATTTTATTTGGAAGATGGAACCGTCAGATTATACGGATGTGATATTTCCCGCAATAAAGCAGAATATGGCGGAGGCTTCTGTTCCGAGGAAAAGGTCGTGCTTGAAGCCGGCGACGAATATGGAATGAATGTAATCAGCAGTAATACCGCGACTGATTACGGCGGCGGCATATTCTCGGACGGAGAAGTCGTTATTGACTCTGCCGATATTAATAATAATGTTGCTTACATACATGGCGGCGGTCTGTTTATCAGATCCGGAAAATGCCGATTTAATAACGGAATAATACAAAAAAACATTGCTGTTAAATGTGATGGCGGCGGCATGGCTGTTGCAGATGCGGAAATATGGATTCGCCGTGGTGAAGTGTCTAAAAACATGGCAGGCACTGACGGAGGCGGTATTTATTGTGATTCGGAAATGGACAAACTGCATGTTTCGTCAACACCTGTTATCAAAAACAATGATGCGGCGAGGGCAAAAGACCTTTTCTTATACTGTGTCGACAAAATTGACCTTGACGGTAAATTGGAGAGCGGCGCATATATTTCGTTTTCTTTCTTCTACGCTTATGAGTGGGAGGATTACTATACACATGATGTAGAGTTTGATAGAGATGTGACGACTGATTATTCGGACTACAACGGCAAAGATGACCCGAATTTGTATTTTCATTGTGCCGAAAACTATAAACTAAAACTTAGCGGCGGAGAGGTGCAGGTGGTTGATAAGAAAGTTGAACCTGAGCGTCCTTCATATCCCGAACCTGTGAATAAAAACACTTTCATACCATGGAACGAACAAATAGATTGTGATACCGAGATAAGCGGTCATAACTGGCTTGCGGGCATTTCGGGCGAGCGTAAGCTCAATGAAATCAATACGCCCGTTTCTCATGACGCATCCATGAAAGAAATATCGGGTGCCACTAAGTGTGTCGGTTCGTATGCCAATTACTTTGATTATGCAGTAACACAATACAATAATATTTACGAACTGTTAGATATAGGAATCAGGCGCCTGGATTTAAGAGTGGCTAATAAGCGCGTTTGGAAGAAAGGTCGCTCCAGAGGCGACCAGAAAGATGATGGTAAAAATCTATATATGTGCCACGGTGAGGACAGTGCCGGAGGAACCTATTATGCCGAGGACCCCGTTACAGGCTATCCTTTGAATTTCCTGACGGTTTTAGATTGGATTGAGGACTTCTTGGCATGTAATCCTACGGAATATGTGATGGTTACATTTAAAGCGGAGTGCCAACATGGTTATGATAAACCGATAACATATAAGCGCTTAAGAAAAATATTAAAAGAACACAGCAACGACATTAATCCGACAACAGGCGAGCCTTATTTCTATATGCAGGATGGAGTTTTCGAAAAACATTATACCGATTGGCCGCAGTTGAAGGATGTGCGCGGAAAAATCGTTATAGCCTGTGAAGGAAAGGAAGATGAATACGGCATTTCTTATGGCGGCTTAGAGGATTACAGTTTTGAAGGCAGATATTACGAACCTGATCAGGCAGGCTCTTATAAAGATAGCGAAACCACGAGATTGAAGAGGTTTAAAGCCTTTGCAAAAGAAGAAATAGCTACAAGGGACTTGCCGACCGACGCTTCAAGAATTATTGATAGTAAAACAGGAAAAGAGGTGTTTGTGGAAGGCGCAACAAACTGTGTTGATGCAGGGGCGTTCTCGATACCGGGAATTGAGCCGCTTAAAGCAGCTGAATATATACATCCGGAAATTTATGGACCGGGTAGAATATATGGTCCCAAAAATAAAGGTAAATACCTCGGTTGGATTAGCGGTGACGGTGCAACAGCGCTCACCTGCAAGTATGTTTACGATACCAATTACTTTGACGGATTACAGTATGTAACGGTTAATGTTTTGTCCAATAAAGAAGGCATACCCAATCAGTCGTTCAAACTGCTGAAGGGTAGTAAGATTACGATTCCGGGATATATTTACGATTATCAGCAAAGCGAAGCGAACGGCTATTTTACCGGATGGAGCATCGGCAAAGGCGCATGTTTGGAAGAAGGTTTAATATACACTGTCAATGAGGATGTTACATTTAAGGCAAATTGGGCAACAGAATCCGAATCTGAGCTGACAAGAGCAAAGGTTGTTTGGCAGGATGCCGACAATAAAGACGGATTACGCCCGGATGAGCTTGCTTTCACAATTAACGGCAATACGGATTACACCGTCGCAGCTTCGAATGAATGGTCAAGACCGATTCCTGATTATGTTAACAGCATTGCCGTGAATTGGGACAAAGCTTTTGCTAACATCGATGGCGAAGGAACATATAAATGTGAAGTCAGCGGTAACAATTTAAAAGGCTGGGTTATCACTTTAACACATACCCCGAGCGATAAGATAGATATTCCTTCAAAAGTATCTTTCTTTGACGGTGGAAGCACTTTCCGCCCCGCCAGTGTTACTTTCGGTTTATATGAAAACGGCTCCGACGATTTGATTGCGCAAAAGGAGTTTGCGATAGGAGAAAGCGTTAAAGCCGAAGAAACCTTTACTTCTATACCAAAATACAAGGACGGAAAAGAGGTAAACTATGAAATTCGTTATATCTCTTGTACGAACAACAGCGAAAACACAACCGATTTAGAAAAATATAATTGTATTATCTCCGGTTATGATGTTGAATATTGGTTTTATCTAATGAAGGATGTTGACCTGAGTATTTTCTGGGTCAATGTTGCCGAGGCGGATCGTCCCGAACAGGTTGACGCCGTGTTTAGAAACAAGGATACGGGAGTTGTTTATTCAAGCAGAGATTACATAAATCAAGATGAAAACGACTCCGATGTATGTACATTTACTTTGCCTATTGACAGCATTTCCGAGGGCACGGAAGACGGTACCGTTGATTTTGATAAATACGATGTAGAAGTCAACACCGCTGCAGATGGTATATTCTTTAATGTTTTCAAAAACGATGAAGGTTATTATATTGTCGCAACCGGAACAGAGTATGAAAGCGATGTCGCTATGGTTGAAGCGCTTATTGACGACATCGGCACGATAACGAATGATAATGTGAAAGAAAGCAGAGTCAAGGTTGAAACTGCAGAATATTTCTACGGTTTGCTTTCGGAATCCGACAAGGAACTGGTTTCAAATTATGACACATTAACAAGTGCACGAAAAACATTTGACAATTTGACTTTTGCGCGTGCAGTCGGTGTTATATTTAAGATTTCCATGCTCCAACCGAAATTCATAACTTATAACGAAACAGTTAGGACTATTATTACTTCGGCAAGGAACTCTTATGAAGAATTAGATGATATCGAAAAAGAGCACATTCATAACTATAACCTGCTTGTAGATGCCGAAAGAATATACGAACAGCTTGAAAAGGAAGCTTTAAAAAATCAAGAGGCGGCACAAAAAGTAATCGACTTGATTGATGATATCGGTGAAGTGGTTTACAACCCCGATGACTTGGATAATGACAGCTTCGCAGATATTGACAGCGCTCGCTCCGCATATGATGATTTGCCGGAGGAAGCAGAAGAACTTGTTACAAATTATGATGTACTCTTATCTGCGGAAGAGGAATATGAACGACTCAGAAGACAGGCAAATCCCGAAAACGGTGTAAGCATAACAGTTGCAGAAACCATCAGCGAGAATTTCTATCTTGATGATGATTCCTACGGCGAAACAGCATATGTTTCCTTCACATATAACCACAACAGCAATGTAAGTGAAGAAGCTTCTGTTTCAACGGATGTTATGGCTATGTCATCTCTTGACGATGCAACAGACGGAAGAAAGAAGTTCTCTGTAACTCTGGCTCCCGCACAGGCAACTGAGCCTATCACCATCAAAGTTTATGCAACTCAGGCAGATGCACAGGCAGGAACAAACGCTATTGATACAATCGAGTACAGCGTATATAACTACTGCCGTCAGATTCTTGAAGGCGAATATGCAGAGAATCTTAAAGAGCTTGCAGAGTCAACTCTCGACTATGCAGCAGCAGCTCAGACATATTTCAACTACAACACTGATAATATGGCAACAGTTGATGCAACAGGCGATTTCTATAACAATGTTGCAGGTGCAGACCTTTCATCGATTGCAGGCGTAAGCGCAGCACCGAGCTGTATTACGAAAGCATCCGTTGTAGTTAAGTCAGACCTTGAAATCAATCTTTTCTCGCTTACACCTATTGAAGTAACAGGCGCAAGCATGGATGCAACAAATGGCAAAGACAGATTTGCAGCAACAAGCTATCAGAACGGCGATTACTATGTTGTACACATTGCGGGCATTGAGCCGGCAAATATGGACAACACCATTACGGTAAACACATCAGAGGGCGATATTGTTATGACAGCAAATGCTATCATTAAGATGATGCTGAATAGCAACGACGCAAAGCTTGCAACGCTTGCAAAGGCGATGTATCTTTACGGTGCAGCCGCAAACGCATATTTTGACTAAGGAGGGATAACACAATGACAAAGTTTTATAATGAACCTGAATTCAAGGTAGTAATTTCAAACACTCAGGATGTTATCACCACCTCAGGCGAAACACCGACACCGTCTCCGAGTTACACCCCGGGACAGTTTGAATCAAATCAGTTTACATTCACGGTTTAATCAACTGATATAACAAAAACCTCCGTGGTTCTTTCTGCGGAGGTTTTTTGTAAAAATTGCGGTTAGGAGATAACAAAAACCGACCAAACGGTCGGTTTTTGTTTATGGCGGAGACGGCGAGATTCTCCTCTCAACTATCGAAAGCCCCGCTGGGGCTTTCTCCCGATTTCGTGCGACCTTCGGTCTGCGAAACCGGAGTTCGTTTCTCATCTCTTGCTCCTTAAAGAAAAAACAGCCTAACTG
>JAFUZY010000166.1 GCA_017476375.1 Eubacterium sp. | reverse complement strand
GCGAATTGGGGTCTGTCCCCTGCGTGAAAAAAGTAAATGAGCGAAAAGCAATAAAAAATCCGGACCATATTATGGTCCGGATTTTTGCTGTTTTATCTTGCTTTTGAGTCTATTTCTTCTTTAATTCTTGCAACAAATTCATCAATCGAGGTTGCGCCTTCGTCGCCGTTCTTTCTTGAGCGGACGGAAATGGTGTTTGCCTCAATATCCTTATCGCCGACAAGAATCATATATGGGATTTTTTCCATTTGAGCTGCGCGAATCTTGAAACCGATTTTTTCGCTTCGGTCATCAAGCTCACAGCGAACGCCGATTGCCTCAAGCTTTTGCATCATTTCTCTTGCGTAATCCTGATGTCTGTCTGCAATCGGAAGGAATTTAACCTGAACGGGAGCAAGCCATGTGGGGAACACTCCCATTGTTTCCTCAATGAGATAAGCCATAAATCTATCGAGTGAGCCGAGAATTGCCCTATGGAGAACAACGGGGGTTCTCGGGGTATTATCCTTATCAATATAGGTTAAATTGAATTTTGCGGGAAGGCAGAAATCGAGCTGACAGGTTGAGAGAGTTATCTCTGCTCCGACTGCAGGCTTAACATTAACATCAAGCTTCGGTCCGTAGAAAGCAGCCTCGCCGATTTCCTCCGTGTAGTCGAGTCCGATTGAATCAAGAACATCGCGCAGCGCATCCTCTGCTGTGTTCCACATCTCGTCGTCATCGTGGTATTTTTCCTTATCCTCGGGGTCGCGCAGCGAAAGAACGAGGCGATAATCCTCAATGCCGAAATCCTTGTATGTTTCAAAAATAAGTTCAACAACCTTTGCAAACTCATCCTTAATCTGTTCGGGAGTAACAAAGAGGTGAGCGTCGTTCTGGCAGAAGTGGCGCCCTCTTTCAATTCCCTTAAGCGTTCCCGAAGCTTCAAAACGGAAGTCATGAGCAATTTCGCCGATACGAATAGGAAGATTTCTGTAGGAATGGGGCTGATTTGCATATATTCTCATATGATGGGGGCAGTTCATAGGTCTTAAAACATAGGTTTCCTCTTCAACCTCCATTGCAGGGAACATATTTTTCTGATAGTGGTCCCAGTGACCCGAGATTTTGTATAAATCAACCGTGCCGACGCAGGGAGTTAAAACATGCTGATAGCCCGACGCAATTTCCTTATCGCGGATATAGTTTTCAAGTATGCGCCAAAGTGTGTAGCCCTTCGGAAGAAACATCGGCATACCTCTGCCAACAAGTTCATCAGTCATAAAGAGCTGAAGGTCGTGGCCGATTTTTCTGTGGTCGCGCATTTTTGCCTCTTCAAGCTTCTGAAGGTATTCATCAAGCTCTTCCTTCTTCGGGAAAGCGATACCGTATATTCTCTGAAGAGCCTTTCCCTTTGAGTCGCCCCTCCAGTATGCGGCGTTGTTGCTGATGAGCTTGAAAGCATTGTGCTTGATGTGGCCTGTTTTATCAAGATGGGGCCCTGCGCAAAGCTCGGTAAACTCGCCCTGCTTATAAAAGCTGATAGCCTCGCCCTTATCGGCATGCTCCTGAATGAGTTCAATTTTATACGGCTCATTTTTTTCCCGCATAAGCGCAATAGCCTCATCGACAGGAAGCTCAAAGCGCTCAAGCTCAAGGTTTTCCTTGATTATCTTCTTCATTTCGCCCTCAATCTTTTCAAGGTCTTCGGGAGAGAAGGAGTTTTCAACATCAAAATCATAGTAAAAACCGTTTTCGATTGCAGGTCCGATAGTAAGCTTCGCGTCGGGATAGAGTCTTTTAACTGCCTGAGCCATAATATGGGAGGCGGTGTGGTTGAAAGTTCTCTTTCCGTCTTCGTCATCAAAGGTTAAAACCTCGAGCGAAGCATCGTCGGTTATAAGAGTTCTGAGGTCTTTAACCTCGCCGTTGATTTTGCAGCAGCAGGCGTTTCGGTATAGCCCCATTGAAATATCCTTTGTTATATCCGCTGCGGTTTTTGCCTCAGAGTATTCAAGAATACTTCCGTCTTTAAGTGTTATTTTCATATTTTTTCCTCCTGAAAAGATAAAAATGCGCCCTGATTTATCAGGGCGCAAAATACGCGGTTCCACCTGAATTATACCAAAAAGGTATCACTCAAAGCCTTTAACGCAGGCATACGGCGCATCATTTCCTATGCGCTCTCGGGGAGGGTAACAGAGATGCTCCTGCGCGCCTTCTCACCAATCGGCGCTCTCTTTGGCATTTTGCAAAACTGCCGTGTTCCCGTCTGCAATTTATTTATCGGGTATATAATATCACTGCGCTTTGTTTTTGTCAAATATAAATAATTATTTTATTCAGTAAGCGAGGATAAATCGAGATAATCGCCGAGCTTTTTATCCCATTCAAGAGTTGTGAAACGCATAAACATTCCGGGCGTGAAGGTAAGCTCGCCGATATAAACCCTTCCTTCGTTTTCATAGAAATCTATTCTGACAAAAGGAAATTCCTTTGAGAGAAGCCTTGAAAGCTCAAACATTTTTTCAAGGTTTTCAGGCTTCGGCGGATTATTTGAAAATCTCTTTCCGCGCCTTCCCGTTGGGAGAACGTTCCAATCTTTGTCAACAAAGGTTCGGCTTTCCTTATCTGTTAAACGGTCGCTGACAACAAGGGCGTATTTCGGCTCGCCGTTGCAGCAGTAAATTTTATAATCGTTTAGAGACGCGTTTTCCTTGTTTTTAAGAAGTTTTTCAACAATGAGGGCGGGTTTTTCAAGTTTTTCATCGGTTACGCACATATTCCGGTAGTAATAGTTATTCCAGGGATATAGCCACGAGGTCAGCTCAGCCCTGAGCGTATCGAGGTTTTCCGCCTCCTTATCGTTGATAATCTTAACGCTTGACGCACCCCAGCCGTCATTGAGCTTGATAACAAACGACCGAGGAAGAGAGTCAAAATCTATATCGGACGCATTTTCGTAAACGCCGTATGTCGGAACGGTGTGTTCCCGTCCAACCCTTTCGGCAATATAATCCTTTGCGGTCGTTTTGTCGGCTGCTCTTGCAATATCGGGATGCTTATAGTTAAGAGCAAGCCAGAGAATTTTTTCGTTGATTGTTTGCGGATTTGAAAGATTCGGAAAATATTTCATTTCTGCAAAGCCGCGCTCTTCAAGATAGTGGCGCTTCATTTCGTAGGTTGCCTTATCCTCCATTAAGAAGAACTCTTTTTCGTTGCGTCTTTCAAATGCGTATTCATCCTCCTCATCCTCGCTGTCCGCCTCAAGCTTGCTTTCATGGATGAGTTTTAATTCATCGTAGCCTATCTGCTCAAGAAATTCCCTCTTGATTCCCTTGCCGATGGTTGCCTGCTGAGCAAAGAACTGAGTAAGAGCGTTTCCTTCAACAACAATCCATTCGCCGTCAGAGGTGTATGTGAAATCCCAGCCGATGAATCTGGCGTCCTTGATTTCAAGGGCAATCTCTTTGGCTTTTTTCAAAGCCTTGTCCCATTCGGGAAGCTGAATACCGGAGAATTTATAACCGTTGTCGGGATGATTTTCAAAAATTATTCCGCGCTCGTCTATTCCGTTGCTGTCGAGAGTTCCCGTTTCCTTGTTAATGTGTACGAGTATTCCGCCAGCACCGCCGTTGTCAATAAATGAGCCCGCTCTTCCCACTTTCATAAAACAGCTTAAAACCTCGGCGCTGTAATTCTTCACATAGGTTATAATTCTGACGGTGTTGACAGAATCCCTGTTGAGCTTTTTAATTTCATCGTTTGCGTTTATTAGCTCTTCAAGAATAATAAGCTTTCCGCCCTCGGTTAATTCTTCATAAAGTGCGTCTAAATCGGTTTCAGGCGTTATTTCAACCTTTTCAACGCCCCTTCCGAGAGCGTCATAGTTGTTTTTCTTAACAAAGGTGCTGTGTTTTTTGCAGAAATCGCAGAAGGTTTCTTTTGCGTTTTCACCGTCGATTAAAACAATGTCCCTGCCGTAGTATTCCTTAAGTGCGGAATATGCAGAAAATTTGTTGTTAAACATATCCTTGATGTGCTGGGGATTGAGGGTTTGAATAACCTTTGCTCTCATTACGCTTGAAACATAGCTCTGCTTTTCCATAATGCTCTTTCCCCAGAAGTGGAAGGAAACATATTCATCGGGAGTGAATTTCAGAAGAAGCTCTGTAACTCTCATATCAAGGGCAATATCGTGTTTTAGTTTCTCGTCGGTTTCAACTTCGGGAATAAGGTATTTGATATTCTCAACAAGCATATCCCTTTTGCCGTTTGAAAGAACGCTGTCAACAGTTTGATAGTATTCTTCAATTTCCGGTTCTGCTGCGCCGTAGCTGAGTTTGCCCTCCTCAATTGCAACAAGTTTTTCTCTTATTCTTGAGGCAAGCTGCCAGAGCCAGATGGTTGTCTGAATTCTTCTGTCAATCTCAAAGTTATCCTTTTCAAGGTCGAGTTCATATATTCCGTTATCAAAGTACCAGTTAACGCCGATTGTGAAAAACGGCTGCTTTTTGCGTATTATATCAAGCTCGGCACGAACATCTTCCTTCGTCTTTGAGCAGATTTCAAAAATCTTTTCGTAAACCTCGTCCCTTCGCGCCTGTTTTCTTTTTAAGCGAAGGGCAACGGTTGCCATCTCGGTTTCCGACATAGCAAACATATTGTGTTTATAATAGCTTCCCGCGCTTATTCCGAAAGCTGTTTTCGCTCTTTCAAGCCTTTTGTTTGCCTCTTCAAAGGTCCAGCCCGTTTTATCGGCAACCCGAAGCGCCCATTTTTTTCTTCCCTGAGGCGCTTTGCCCTCTCTCTTTTTTTCGGCATAAACGGCAAGGTCAAAGTCGCTGAGGTTATACAGCTCGTTTGAAACGTATTGAGCAAGCGAAAGGTTATGCTCGTTTTTTAAATAGTCTGCATACTTAACGGCTTCATCATATGAAAAGCCCTTTTTCTGCATAATAATCTCAATTCTTTTGCGCCTTTCGGAAATTGATTTTGCTCTTTTTTCAAACTCCTCATCCGAAAGTTTATATAGCTCAAGCTTTGCATAAAGAGCATAAGAAATCCCGTATTCTTTTCTTGCAGCCATCATCCTTTTATTTGCTGCGGAATACGAGATTTTTGCCTTGTTTGCAACCTGTTTTATTTCCTTAATTGGTATTCTCATAACGACTCTCCTAACTCATCTTTGAAAATATTTTAAACAATAAAGAAAGTTTTGTCAATATAGGTTAAATATTGCATTTGCTTTTTTATTAGTATATAATAAAATTAAAGAAATAGCAGGGGAGTTGAGAAAATGAAAAGCGCAAAAAAGCTTTTAACAATTTTTCTTTCAATAGTTCTTGTAACTTCGTGTCTGCCTCTTTCGGCAAGCGCAAATGTTGATATATCAGATAAAACAGAAACAGGGGATTTTTACGAGCTTAGCAGTATAAATGAAGCCGCTCCCGAAGATAATCTCAACAGGGTGACGCTTTCTTTAACCGACAAATTGCCCGAAACTGAGGAAGAGGGCGAAGAGCAGCAAAACGGGGAAAACACGGATAATTCCGCCCAAACCGAGATACCCGATGAGCCTGAAACGCCCGAAATCAATGCAAAAACAACTGTTTTAAACATTGATTTAACCTGCGAAATTCCTGCGGTTGAATACAGAATAGGGCTTTCAAAGGTCGGCGGCGGCTTTTTCACTCTTTGCTATGTTGAAAGTGAAGACCGCAGCAGCGACAGCATCACCTGCAACGGCTTTTCAAAGAGCGTTGACCTTGGCGAAGCCTCTCTTGAAGAGGGTTATTACTACATTCAGATTGCAAGAGCGAGAAACGAGGAACAAAAAGACCATTCCTCATACGGCGACGGCGGAAACTGTTATCGAAATGCTTTAATAAGAGTTGCAGAGGACGGCTCAGCCTCCTTCGTTGATTATTCGCTCATCAGGGCTCAGAATGACTCTGTTCACAGCAATCCGCTGAGCCTTAACCCTGAATTTTATACGGATAAAACGCTTGAGGATGTTCCCTTCTGTTTGCATAATCTTGTTAGCGACAGCACAGCGCTGAATCCTTCGTCCCTTGAATCGGAAAAGGATTCGTTAACGCCAAGCCAGCTTGAGTTCATTGAAACTCTTGCAAGGGCTCAGACGGAAAACTGCGAAAACGCTTACGAAAAGGCGAAGGCTCTTTATAGCTATATCAGCGCAAACACCTATTACGACGATTATTCAAACACCCACTCGGCAGTTAAAACAATAAATAATCCGTACACGAATTTAAAGAAAATCAGCAAGGGCGAAAACGCCTTTACCTGCTGCGTAGGCTATGCCTCGATGATGTGTGCAGCTCTTCGCGCTCTCGGTATTCCGACAAGGGTTGTTTTCGGCATTCACCTCAGTCTGCCGAAGGAAACCTGGCTGAACATAAACACCTCAAGCCAGAAGGAGGACGAACACTACTGGGTTGAGTTTTTCGACGGCACGAGGTGGGTTGTTGCCGATGCGAATATGGGAACCTCAAACAAGTGGTTTCGTTCGGATTCGGAATCGAGATTTGAGGGCGGAAACGCCGGCGAAAAAGCGCAGAATAATTTTACCTATTTTGACCCCTCACCCGAACAGCTTGCGGTTTCCCACTGCTGTCTCGGAATATATTCAAGAACTCTTGTTTCGGCAGAGAACGATGCTAAAAAGCTGGCAGCCTTCCTTAACCAAAACGATTCTTCAAAAACAAGCAACGCAAAGCTCCTCGGCTCGAATAAAACATACAGCGACGAAAGCGCTGTTGAAAGCTGGAATCAGGAAATCTTTTATGCAAATTATTTAACAGGCGAAATTGAAAAGATAGATTTTACAAATGTTTCAGCGCTTTCGGGTGAAATTGACTTTGCAAATTGCAAGGGTCTGAAATGGTTTTCAATTTCCGGAAACACCAAGCTTACATCGCTCAATCTCTCGAAAGATTCGGCGCTGCTGAGCGCATATGCTTCCTCTTGCGGACTGAAAAAGGTTGACGCAACGGGCTGTTCCTCGCTGACAACCCTCAACGCAAAATACAATCCGCTGACCTCGGCTAAATACACCTTTGCAGGAAACAAAACCGCAGAAATTAGCGCAACATCGGGCGGAACCTTCTTCGTCGGATACGAAAACGGAAAGCATACAATGAAGGCGGCAGCCAATACGGGATACTACTTCTCGGGTTGGTTTGATTCAAAGGGGAATAAACTTTCAAGTGCGGCTGAATATTCAACCTCAACGAAATCCTCGTTCACATATACCGCAAAATTTGTTAAGCTTGCAACACCTCAGAAGGTTAAGGTAACCGCTTCATCAACAACAGCCCAGAAGATAAGCTGGAGCAAGGTTTCGGGCGCGGACGGATATTATGTTTATAAAAGCACCTCGAAAAACAAAGGGTTCGTCGGAACGAAGGTAGCAGGCGAATCAAAAACATCCGTAACCAAAACAGGGCTTTCAACAGGAAAAACCTATTACTACTATGTTGTTGCGTATAAGTCAACCAAGGGCGCGGCATACACCTCTTACAGCGCCAAATCAAGCGTTGTTTCAAAGCAGGTTGTTCCTCCTTCTCCGAGCGTTAAGCTTTCAACGGGCAGCAAATATGTTACCGTTAAATTTGCAAAAATCAGCAATGTAACAGGCTACGAGGTATACCGAGCAACAAGCTCAAAGGGCAAATACAGCCGTGTTAAAACCATCAAACAGGGAAGCGCGTCAACCGTTTCTTTTAAGAATACAAAGCTGAAAAAGGGCAAAAAATACTATTATAAAGTTCGTGCGTATAAAACGGTTGGCTCAAAGAAAATCTATTCATTGTATTCCGCTGTTAAAAGCATCACCTGCAAATAATCACCTAAGGAGTTATCGCATTTCATCTAAGCGATAACTCCTTCGTTTTGACAAAACATATAACTCTATTGACATTCCGATTAACAATGTGTTAAACTCGTCTAATAAGCATTTATATATTTTTAAATATAGAGGAACGGTTGTGAAAGTTTTAATTCTCTATGTTTTAAGAGCATTTCTTGTTATACTTTATGCTCCGATAAAACTTCTGCCATCAAAAAAGAATAAGGTTGTTTTTCTCAGCCGTCAAACCAACGGCGCAAGTCTTGATTACCGACTCGTTCAGGAATATCTGAAAAGCAGGGACGAAGGTATCAGGATTGTTAATATATGCCGAAGATACGAAAAGGGTTTGACGGAATACGTCGTTTTCCTTATAAACATTGTGCGAAGCCTTTACCATCTTTCAACCTCGGGCGTTTGTGTTATCGACGGATATTGGCCCGCGGTTTCAATGCTCAGACATAAAAAGACGCTTACCGTTATTGAAATATGGCACGCAATGGGAAAAATCAAGGAATCGGGATATAAGGCGCTCGGCAAAAGGAGCGGAAGAAACCCGAGAGTTGCAAAGGCAATGAGGATGCACAGAAACTACGACGTTGTTGTTGCCGGAGCAAAGGCATGGAATAAGTTTTACTGCGAATCCTTTGATATAAGCGAGGATGTTCTTTTGAACTGCGGATTGCCGAGAATTGATTACCTTCTCAAAACAAAGGAAGAAAACAGGAGAAAGGTGCTGAGTTTATATCCCGAGCTTGAAAACAAAACAGTTTTGCTCTATGCTCCAACCTTCAGAAAGGGCTGGGACGCCGAGTGGGAGGACCTTGAAAAATGTCTTGATTTCAACAGGTATGCCCTTATAGTTAAAGCTCACCCGAACCAGAAACTCACGCTCACCCCGAATTGTCTGACCTGCGATGAGTTTTCATCAGCCGAGTTGCTTTCGGTCTGCGACTATCTTATAACTGATTATTCGGCGATTGCGGTTGAAGGCGCTCTTATTGATGTTAAAACCTTCTACTATGTTTACGACTATGAAGAATATCTTGAAAACAACGGATTAAATATTGATTTATTTAAAGAAATGCCCGATTGCGTTTTCAAAGATGCAAAGGCTTTGGCAAATGCTCTTGAAAAGGAATATCCCATCTCCTCGCTCGAGCATTATAAAGCGAAATACCTTCCCGAGAATCTCGGAACGTCAACAAAAACCATCGGTGACTTAATAATTAATTCTTTAGGAAAGAAAAATGAATTTCATCAAAAAAATAATTAAAAAGTTAAAACTCTTCGTTTTGTTTTTTGTTCGGATAGTTTTTGCAAAAAATCATTTCAAGGTTCCGTTTTATAAAAAAATAAGCGCAAATCTTTTCGGCGGGTATCTTGCCGATCAGTATGCGCTTTATGATTTTGACCATAACGACAGGCACGAATACCTTTCCGAGTTCGATTGGTATAAATCAAGATATATAAACGAGCCCTTTGATTTTATGCTGAACAACAAGGTTGTTTGCAACCTTGTTTTGGGGCAGTATGTTCGCGTTGCAAAAACCTATGCCGTTAAGAATAAAAAGAAGATAACCTCCGAGAACGACGCTG
The DNA here is from genome assembly GCA_017476375.1 of Eubacterium sp. Taxonomy (GTDB): domain Bacteria; phylum Bacillota; class Clostridia; order Oscillospirales; family Acutalibacteraceae; genus Eubacterium_R. The sequence goes on along the minus strand of JAFUZY010000166.1, from coordinate 12,045 downwards.
TAAGCAGCTACGAGGAAATTATTGCGCTTCTGAAAAAAGAAAAAATGCTGATTGTTAAGCCCTTTAGCAGGGGCAAGGGAATCGGCGTTTATCTTCTGAGATATGAAGACGAAAGATTTTATATCGGTTTTGATGAAAGCAGCGAGAGCGAAATCATCTCCCTTCTCAAAAAGAGGGATAACTGGATGCTCTGCGAATATATCAGGCAGCATAAATACCTCAATGATATTTTTGATAAAACCGCAAACACAATAAGGCTTATAACTCTTCGCGACCCGAAAACGCAGAAGATTAAAATATTTTTTGCGGTTCAGCGGATAGGAACCTCGAAAACTGTTCCCGTCGACAACGGAAGCGAGGGCGCCCTCATTTCAAAGATAGACCTTGAAACGGGCGAGCTTTCGCAGGCAAGAACTCTTCACACTCATAATGTTTATGAATACCATCCCGATACGAATGCGCCGATTAAGGGCGTTGTTGTTCCGCAGTGGAGCAAAATAAAAGAGGAAATTCTCTGCCTTGCAAACAAGGTTCCGTTTATGAACTTTGTTGCATGGGATATTCTCGTAACAGATGACTCAATCTGCATTATCGAGGCAAACACCTCCTCGGGCGTTAATATAATACAGCTCTGGGGCGGTCAGAGAAACGGAGAGCTTGGCGAGTTTTACCGATACCATAAAGTAATAAAAAAGTAGGTTTTTTGTATGAGATACATCGTTATGGCTGACGGCAAGGGCTCCCGATGGGAGAATTATTCAGGCGTTTCAAAGCACCTTGTTGAAATAAACGGGGAAACGCTTCTTGCCAGAATAACCAATCTTCTCAGAAAATATGATAAAAACGCCGAGGTAATCATAACAGCTCACAAAAAAGAGTATGAAACCGAAGGAGCGGTTCTTTACGCTCCGCTTCATAACGAGTTTGAGATAGACCGCTTCACAAGAGAGCTTATTGATGACAATATATGCTTCCTTTACGGGGATACTTATTATTCAGAAGAAGCGATTAAAACGATTGTTGAAACCGAGGCTGATGACCTTCTTTTCTTTGGCGCGGATAAATCAATTGTTGCGGTTAAGATTAAGGACGGCGATTTATTCAGAAAGCATTTTGAAAGAGTTCGCAAGCTTTTTGTTGAGGGAAAAATCAAGCAGTGCATTGGCTGGCAGGTTTATCTTTCCTTTCAGAATCTCGACCTTGAGAAAAAGCAAATTGCCGATAAATTTATTCTTTTCAATGATTCAACCTGTAATTTCAACTCACCCGACGATATTCAGAGGTTTTTTAAAACAGAGGAGAGCGTATGAGCTTAAAAAAATTGCTTAAACCATATACAAAAAAAATCAGAGAATGGTGCCGAAAAAAGGAATTTCACTCACCGTTTTCTGTTTTCGTTATTGCAAATTTATATCGCTTTGCGCTTTTTGTTTTCGGGAAATCCGGCAGGCGTTTTGCTTCTGCGTTCAAGGTTATGCAGGATTATCTCAGCGAGGAGGAGCTTGCATCAAAAAGAACTGTCAGAAGGATTTATAACGATATTCTTTTTTGCAGGTTTATTTACGGAACCGTCACAAGGGAATATTTTTCTTTTGACTTCCGTATGATGTCGCACGAGGCAAGGAAAACATATGTAACAAGGAACAATAAATATCCTTATTACAGAAAATTCAACAACCGGAATTATGTCGGATACCTCAACAAGAAAACCGAAACATATAAAAAGTTCAAAGAGTTTTATAAAAGAGAAGTTCTTTGCATATACGACGAAAATGATTTTGACGCCTTTGTTGATTTTGTTGCAAGACACGAAAGATTTATCTATAAGCCTGCCGACGACTACGGAGGACACGGGGTTAAAATCTATAACTCAAAGAAATACAGCTCGCTTAAAGACCTTTTTGATGTTATCATCTTCAATGGCTGCTGCGTTGTTGAAGAGCTTATTGTTCAGGCAGACCCGATAAAATCCCTTCATCCGCAGTCGGTTAACACTATGCGCGTTGTTGCCTTTTTATCACCGAGCGGAGAAACAAAAATTCAGTGGTGCTTTCTGAGAATGGGAATGGGTGAAAGCCACACCGATAATATGAGCTCCGGCGGACTGGCAATAATGGTTGATTCGAAAACGGGCATTGCTTATCTTCCCGGACGGGATTGGCTCGGCGCAGAGCATCTTTTCCATCCCGATACGGGCAAGCAGCTAATCGGGCTTCAGATTCCCGAGTGGGACAAGCTCCTTGAACTTGTTGGGAAGCTTTCCCGTGTTATTCCCGAGATAAGGCTCGTTGGCTGGGACCTTGCCTACACGGATAAGGGATGGATTTTTGTTGAGGGAAACGCAACTCCCCAGTGTGTTTCGGCTCAGCTTACCAATTTCAACGGCAAACTTTATTTATATGAGAATATGAATGCCGAATATGATGCGTTCATTGGGGCAGAAAACATTGCAGGGGAGGAGAAATAATGAGCAAAAAAACAACCATTGGTTTTTCCGGCGATGTTTCTTTCAGTGCATTTTTTAAAGACGGATATAAAAACGAAAGCCTTTTGTCACCCGAAATCAAAAGCTTTTTTGAAGGAAATGATGCAAATATTCTCAATCAGGAAAGTCCGATAACGGATTGCAGAATAACAAAAAAGAAACGCCTTGCCCACAGAAGCGATGTTGAGGTTATTCCCTTTTTTCAGAAAAATTTTCCGAACGTGGTTTTGTCGCTTGCAAACAACCATATGCTTGATTATGCAAGAATCGGCGTTATTGATACATGCGACAATCTTGAAAAATACGGCTGTCCGTATATCGGAATCGGAAGAAATCAGAAGGAAGCCTCAAGATATATCGTTGTAGGCGATGAAATCAGGGTCGGCGTTATTTCAATTGAATATAAGCAGTTCAAGCCCCATGGCGAGGAGTGGGCTGCTCCTTTTTGTGAAACAGAGCTTTCCGTTCTTGAAGAGAGAATAAGGGAATTAAAAGAAAAAGAAAAGGTTAACTGGGTTGTTGTTGTTTACCACGGCGGCGAGGAATTTTTAAACTGTCCGCTTCCGTTTAACAGAAAGCTGATGAAAAAAATAGTTAAACTCGGCGCCGACGCAATAGTTGCCCACCATCCTCATGTTGTTCAGGGATATGAATACTATATGGGCAAACCGATTTTCTATTCCCTCGGCAACTTCATTTTTGACACAACGTATCAGAGGGCTCAGGAGGGAACAACTGAGGGAATGCTTCTCAAGCTCAGCTTTTCAGAAAGCAAGATAAGCTGGGAAAATCTTCCTGTTCACATCAACAGAGAAAGCGCAACAATCAGCGTGGGGAGCGAAAACCCGTATTTTGTTAATCTTGCAAATGTTAATTATACTGCAAACTGGACCTATCAGTGCGTTCGCAAAAAGGAGGCGCTTGAAAAAGCAACTGCGCTTCGCGAAAAAGAAACTGATGAAATGAATGAATTTAAAGCAGCTGAATTTAAGCGCATTGTTGATATTCAGAAAAAAAACGATGATTATGACGGAGAGGACGGCGAAGAAGCTTTGCCTAATCCGGAAAAAACTTCGTTTAAAAAGAGGTTAAGAAAAGCTGTTGCTTCTGTTATAAGCAAAAAGAAAAGACTCTACCGAAGAGGAAGATTCTTGTATAAAGCACTATACAGAGGAAAACAGATTAACTGAAATTTTGGCGCCGCTTTCTGAGGTCTGCCGGCTGTGATTGTTGACAAATGTATTATTTAAAGATATACTAAATCAATAAAAAAACGAAAAGAGCAGATTATGATTTGGTTCGGGAAAGAAAATATAGAAGAGATTGATTCCTGCCGTGAATATTCTGAAATATCCGGTCAGGCAAGCAAATTAAATGCAATCGGTCTTGATATTGTTAAGAAGAGCGCGACTTTGCGTGCTCTTTCAAGAGCTGCCCTGAACTACAAAAAAAGAAGGCAATATATCAAAAGAACAAAGGGCGTTAAAACGGATTCAAAGGTTATCTTGTTTTCAACCTTCGACGGAAGGTCGTATTCAGACAGTCCTAAGGCGATATATGAGTATATGCTTTCCAATCCCGAATTTGATGATTATACTTTTATCTGGGCATTAAGAGCTCCTGCAAAGCATAAAGAGCTTCTTTATAACAAAAACACCTATATTGTTCAGCCCTCAACGCCGCAGTATGATATTGCCTGCAAAAGGGCAAAATACTGGTTTTTTAATTTTCGCATAGCGGATTATATCTTCCCTGATGAAAATCAGGTTTATGTTCAGCTCTGGCACGGAACTCCGCTCAAAAAGCTCGGTTATGACATAAACAAATCAAACAACGCAATGAATTCCCAAAAGGAAATCAGGGCGAAATACAGGATAGACGCCAAAAAATTCAGCTATATTCTTGCTCCTTCTGATTTTGCAAAGGAAAGGTTTGTTTCCGCGTGGAATTTAAAAGCAATGGGAAAAGAGGACTCTGTTCTTGTTGAGGGCTATCCGAGAAACGACAGTCTTATTAATCATACGATTGATGACATTAAAACAGAAAAAGAATGCTTAAAGCTTCCTGAAAACAAGAAAATTATTCTTTATGCTCCAACATGGCGCGATAATCAGCACAGCTCAGAGCTTGGCTACACATATACTCCCGAAATAGATTTTGATAAGCTTAAGGCAGAGCTTTCCGAGGAATACATAATTCTTTTCAGAGCGCATTACCTTGTTGCAAACAGCTTTGATTTTGATAAATATAAAGGCTTTGTTTATGATGTTTCATGGGTTGAGGACGTTAACAGTCTTTATATTATTTCCGATTTGCTTATAACTGATTATTCAAGCGTTTTCTTTGATTATGCAAATTTAAAACGCCCGATAATCTTTTATATGTATGATTATGAAAGCTATGCAAACGAAACAAGGGGCTTTTACATTGAAAAAAATGAGCTTCCGGGAGCCATTGTTAAAACTCCCGACGAGCTTATAAAAGAAATAAAAGCCGTTGATTACAAAAATTTTGATTTCGACAAACAGTATCCGAACTTTGCAGAGAAATTCAATCCGCTTGATGACGGACAGGCATCCAAACGAGTAACAGATATAATAATAAAAAAATAACCACCCCTTGAGAGACCTTCAGCAAGGAAGGTCTCCGCGAGATAAATTCATAAATGAATTTGCGATATATTACTTCGTAATGAGATATAATTTCATTGCAACATATCGCTTAAAGCCAATGGTCAAAAAGTGGTTCTCTTTAGGTTTCTATCAACTAACAACTGACATCTAACCGCTAAAAACTAATTGTCCAACCGGGGACTGTCCCCGGTTGGACAATTAGTTTTTTTATAAACCTTTTGATTTAATAAATTCGAAGGTTCTTTGGCAGTTATTATGGTCGTGGTAAGCAAAGAAATCATATGCTGCTTTTGAATACTCGGGCTTGATTTTAAGTCCGTTTTTCAGATATTTTTCAACATCGTCAAGCAAGCCGTTCAAATCGGTTGACCTGTCGCCCGGCAAATCCTTTTCCATATTGATATATGAGCCGTGGGCAAGGTTATATCTTTCATAATCAAACTGATAGAACAAAACAGGCTTGTTGATATAAAGAGCGTCCCAGCAAACGCTGGAGTAATCCGTTATCAGCATATTGCATTTCATAAGCAAATCGTTAAGAGATTTCTCCCCGAACGGAACAAGGACTATGTTTTCGCCGATTTTGTCCTCAAAGGTTTTCGCATACTCTGCAAACTTGGGATGAAGATATAAAACAAGCTTTGTTTCGTTTTCCTTTAGGAGCTTTGCAAGGCGGCTGTTAGTCAGCAGTTCGGAATAGTTTTTATAGTAGTCGCTTTCAATGAAAATGCTGTCGTCAACCTCTTCAAGCCATGAACGCCAGGTTGGCATAAGAAGAATCATCTTTTCGTTTTCTTCGCCCGATTTGTCCACAAGAACATCCCAACGGCAGAAGCCTACTATCGGAACATTCTGCGGTGCATATCCAAACTCATCAACAATAATGTCGCATTCGTATTTTGAGGTTGTAACATAATATTTCATCGGGCTTGCGCTCTTTGCGCCGAAGATATTATGAACCTGCTTAAGTGCGGTAACACCGTGTTGCAAAAACAGCTCGTTTTTCTTAAGTTTAATAACGGTTCTGACAAGGCTCGGTTTCGTTCTCCATAAGTAGAAGTGCGAGGTTGAGTCGGTTGAAATGCAGATTGCGCATGCCATGGCATAAATCATATGCTTTATGCTCATAAACTGAATTACATGACTGTCATACTGCTTGATTTTTTGGTAATCCGACGCGGATTTATCAATAACATAAAAAATGTTTTTCTTTTCTTTTGCCGGCAGCTCGTCCATACAGTATTTAAAGAAATAGTAGCTGTTATCCTGAGCTGTTCTGCAGAATTTTTCAAATATTATTCTGAGCTTTTTGTGCTTAAAATACCATCCGAAAAGAACAAAGGTTGCAAAAGCAATAAATTCCTTGATTCTTGTTGAAACAGTGTCGTATTCATTTTTCTTTCTGAATGTGTAGCACAGGATTTTTCCTCTTCCGAAATACGGGAAGATTATGTTTTTTTCACCGACATAGCACTGGCAGTTAATCAAAAAGAGTTTAAGAATCTTGAAATAGTTACGGGTTGTTATTTTTAACTTTTGTTCGGTATTAAACAGGTTGAGAACAATTCTGACATCCCAGAAAATCTCTTTAAGCCCTTGATTTTCATCAAAAGAATGTTTGACTTTAACAATGCAGCCTGTTTTTTTCTGAATTATTTCGGAATTAAGCTCTATCTGTATATCCTCGGTTTTTGAGCGCAGACTCAAAAGCACCTTGCTGATTTCCTCTTTTTTAACACCCGAAACAAAGGCTTTTATCGTTGTTGTGTTTTTATGACACGAAACCTTTTTGAGCTTTGCTCCTTTGCTCATCTTGTTTATCATATGCTCGGGCGGACAAATATGAATTTTCAGGTAGCCGAGCTTTGAATCAATAAACGGCAGCAGTGCAAGCTCGGTAGGCATTTTTGTCATATCATAAGCTTCAAGGCGTTTTCTTGTTCTTTCTTCAAGAGAGAAAACTAATTTGGGCAGATTTGCTTTGAAATAATCAACGGGCAAGTTGAAATTCTTGATAATCGGGCTGTAAAACAACGAAAAAGAAGCCCTTTCATCAGCTTTTTTGCCGAATTTCTTTTTCGGGTCGCTGAAAACAAAAAGTTTCTTTTCATTATCTGTTTCAGCTATAACGCCGAGAACAACGTTCTGCTTTCTGAAAACAACAAATTCTTCAATTAACTGCGTTAAATCAAATATTGCCTCTCCTGATTTTTCAACGGGTGTTTTTTGAAGAATTGAATTTTTTGCGCCAAGAACAACGGCGTCGGTAACCCTATATCCCGAAGGAACGTCAAAGCTGATTTTGAGGCAATCGTTTTCCGTTTTTGAAAGCTCTTTCATCGGGATAACTTCCTTGTTTGCCTTTGCAACACAACACCCTGTTTCAAAGCTTCCGTAGTCGGTTATATATTCCTCCTGAGCCTTTAAGTTGGGAAGAAGTCTGTTTATATCGCGCTTGCGAAGCCTCCTGACAAACGGCTTAAACTTGAGGAAACATAAGAATTGTTCAACAAAGGTTCTCGGAACGGTTGGAGTTGTAACAAGATAATCAAAATCGTAGTTATACTTATCATGAAGAATCTGGCTTATTTCGTTTTTAAACCACTTTCGGTAAAAAACAACAACGCTGTTTTCGTCGCAGACTCTTGAAAGTGTTTTTAAATCAGCTTCGGTTTTAACGCTCGTCGGCATATATATCTTGATTTCCCTGTTCTTATTAAAGGAATAATCATAAACCTCAAAGTCGCTTTCGTCGCCCGTGAAAACCATATTGAGAAGTTTCTTTGTTACGTCGGGTGAATCGTATTTGAAGAACGAGTTAAAATATTCGGTGTTTTCATATTTGTCGTTTTCGTATTCTTTGTTTGCAAGGCATTTTCCGAGCTCTTCTGTTGAATATATCTGGCGGAAGGGCAAATCCCTGATGTCCATATTAATTCCGCGGTCGTGCATATATTCATCAAAGTCATACATAAAGAGTATGATTGGCTTTTTAGTCAGCGAAAAATCAAAGAAAACGCTTGAATAGTCTGTTATTAAAGCGTCCGCACAGTTGAGAAAAGCATAGTTTTCAACATTGTTCGGAAATTCTCTGATGTGCTTATAGCTGTCAAGTTTGACTTCGCCGTGGAGTATCGGGTGGAAATTAACAAAGAGTATCTGGTCGTCGTTCAGTTGCTCATCAAGTTCTCTGAAAATCGAATGAACCTCGTTTGCATAATCCGAAACAACAACGGATTGATTGCTCGTTCCTCTCCAGGTGGGCATATATACGTATATTTTTTTATCCTCAAGACCAAGTTTTCTGCGAAGCTTATCGCCCTCATCAGGCAGCATAAAAATCCTGTTTCTCGGATAGCCAGCCATAACAACCTTTCCGGTGTAGAGCTTCTCAAGATTATAATCCTTCATAATTATATCTTTTGTAAACTCGTTGGGCTCGGTTAAATAATCAGCCTGAAGAAAGGAGTGCTGCGCTACGCACATTGATTCTATTCCCATTCGCATTTCTTTTCCGAGGGTTTTAAGCGGAGTTCCGTGCCAAGTTTGAAGGTAGGTCTGCCCCTCTCTCTTCATAAAATATATGGGAAGAGAGCCGTTTGTGAGAATATATCCTGCAGGTGCAAGGATTTTCGGATAACGCAGCGTTGTAACATCGGTCAGCCTAACATCAAGACCGATTCTTTTAATATACTGACTATCCGATTTTAGGTTTTCGGTTGCGAAATATATTTTGTATTGATTTGGGTATGACTTAATGATTTCCTTTGCAAATTCAAGGCTGGAGTCTGAAATGTTTTGACCGTGAAACGCCTCAATCAGAACAATCTTTTTGTTAACACGGAAAAGATTGCAGTATATCTGATAAAACATCTTTCTTTTCGGAACATTGCTGAATGCCTTTTCTAAATATTTCAATAGCTTTTTCTTGATTTTTCTGAGTCGCTTCATAATTCAAAGCCTTTCTGTTATAAACTTTATATCAAGTAAATAATAAAGGATTACTATTTTTTTGTCAACGATTTTAATATGTATATAATCTGCAGGTGTTGAAAACAATTATATATAATGTTATAATATTAGTATATAACATCTGCTTTACGATGCGAAAGGAGAGGCTTATGCAAAAATCAGCAAAAAGGTTAAGCTTAATAGCGTTGATTATGATGCTTTTAATATCTTTGTTGTTCGGCTCGGCAATCTCTGCCGAGGCAAAAACAACCCTGACTCTGGGCAAAACCAAAACAACGATTTATGTTGGTTATAGCGAGGCAATAACGGTTAAAATCAACGGCAAAAAAGCGGACGCGAAAAAATGCACCTTTAAATCGAGCAAAACCTCAGTTGCAACGGTTTCTTCAAAAGGAAATATCAAGGCAGTTAAAGCAGGGAGCGCAACAGTTACGGTTACTTTAAAGTCAAATAAAAAGATAAAAAAGACCGTTAAGGTTACTGTTAAGAAAAACACGATAAGCACTGCACACAAATCCTTTAATTATGCAAAGGGCGATTCAAATGATTTGAAAATCAAAGTCAATGGAAACTTTGCAGCAGGAGGAACACTGAACTATACCACTTCAAACAAGAGTATTGCAACTGTTTCAAAGGACGGAAAGGTTAGGGCTATTAAAAAGGGAACGGCAACGATTACCGCCGTTATGAAAAAAGATTCAAAAACAAAGGTCAGCATAAAAATAACGGTTCTTGATACCAAAAACTTCACGATTTCGCCCTCAACAATCCCTTTGAGCGGAATATATACCAATTACGGAACATATAATTCTGACACAAAGCACTACTACACCATAAGAACATATCTTGAAAAGCTTGAAAAGCTCGGCGGCGGAACGCTGACGCTTAGCGCGGGAACTTATAATGTTTGCACCTCGGTCTATATTCCGAGCAATGTTAAAATAGTTCTTAAAGATGGCGTTGTTATTAACAACACAACAAAAACAGGCTCTTCAAATTTCTCTCCGAGCGGTTCGCTTTTTATGTTTATTGAACCGTCAAAGGCAACTGTCAGCGGTGCACATTCAGCGTATAATGGCGTTCATGATTCAAGCGTAGTCGGAAACGGAAATGTAACAATTGACCTCAAAAATTCCCCTTCGGGGAAAAATGCATCCGCATTTGTTCTCTGCCATAACAAAAACATAACCATATCGGGCATTCATTTCACAAATCTTAAGCAGCACGGGCATTTCATTGAGCTTGACGCTTCGGATAATGTTATTGTTTCAAAATGCAGTTTTTCAAATTCACAGAAGAAAAACGATAACCCGAAAGCAGATGAGTGCATAAACCTTGACCTTCCCGATAAGAAAACAGGAGGTTTTACTCAGGTTTGGACCTCATATGATAAAACTCCGAACCAAAACATAACAATAACCGACTGCACGTTTACTAATGTTCAGCAGGGAGTCGGAAGTCATCAGTATACGCCGGATAAATATCACACGAATATTAAGATTCTCAATAACACCTTCACGAATGTTGTTTCCTTTGGTATCAGCATTTATAACTGGAAAGGCGCAACAATCAGCAACAATACGCTTAACGGAATCGGAAGGGATACCGAAGGCGGTTTCTACACCAATCTCGGATATAATATTGTTGACCAAAAGAAAACCCACGCAATCAGGGGCGCAGGGGCGTATAACATAAAAATGGATAACAATGTTTTTATGCATTGCTATGATATTTATTTTTATGAGGGCGATTTAAGAAGCAAATACGGGTATGAGATTTCTCCAAACGGAATGAGCGAGGCTGAAATAGACTATATCGCAGAAAACAATCTCTTTATTGACGACGGATTAAACGACCTTTCGGGCTCTCATCCGGGTCAGGTTAGAATGAGGGATTCACACGACGGAGTATATGAGAGCGGATACTATTACACCAGATATATCAAAGACAGCGAAACTCCCGATGAGCCCGAACCGCCTGAAAATCTCGATGAAACCGAAAACCCCGACAATTTATAAACAAAAAGGGGCTGTCTCAAGAAGAAATGAATAAAAATGTAGGGGAGGGTCTCCTGACCCTCCCGCAGAATAACAATCAGTATTAAATTCGGGCGGGTGTGGAAACCCGCCCCTACTTATTTTATACAGAAAGTAATGCTGTCTATGTTTTCAAAAAATTGTTATCCTGAGACAGCTCCTTTTGATTAGTCGCTTTCTTTTTTGTTTCTGTGGTGATGATTGCGACCCTTGTTATCCCTTCTGGGCTTGCGGGGCTGCTCTTCATCAATGTCATTTTCAGGGGTCATTCCCTCAAGCTCGATGAGCGCATCTCTTCTTGAAAGATTGACTCTTCCCTGGTCGTCGATTTCGATGCATTTAACGATGATTGAATCGCCGACTGTAACAACATCCTCAACCTTTTCCGTTCTCTTAACATCAAGGCGTGAGATATGAACAAGTCCTTCCTTACCCGGAGCGATTTCAACGAATGCGCCGAAGCTCATAAGTCTTGTTACAACGCCGTTGTAGAATGCGCCAACCTCGGGGTCGGAAGCGATAAGACGAACAACTTCAACTGCGCCGTCGCACTTCTCAGCATCAAGACCTGAAACATAAACTCTTCCGTCTTCTTCGATGTTGATTTTAACATCATATTCTTCCTGAATTTCCTGAATAACTTTTCCGCCCTTGCCGATAACGTCGCCGATTTTATCGGGATTGATTGCGATTGTGCGCATCTTCGGCGCATAGGGTGAAAGCTCGGCTCTCGGCTCGCTGATAACGGGAAGCATAATTTCGTCAAGAATATAATTTCTTGCCTTATGGGTTTTTGCAAACGCCTCTTTGATAATATCAAAGGTAAGACCGTGAACCTTGAGGTCCATCTGAATTGCTGTGATACCCTTCTTTGTTCCTGCAACCTTGAAGTCCATATCGCCGTAGAAATCTTCAAGTC
>JAFUZY010000165.1 GCA_017476375.1 Eubacterium sp. | reverse complement strand
TCTGCTGCTGCAGCTGAATAATTCTTCATATTCTCGGTTTCCATAATATCGTTGTAAACACTCTGATATTCGCCCTGAAGTTCGGTTATTCTGTCGTGGTCTGCTTCCTCACCCTTCTGCATTTCCTGCTGATACTTAAGTGAGATAAGCTGAAGCTCCTGCATCTGCTTCTGAAGCTCCTCGTCTGCATCGTTTGCAGCGGCTGCTGTTTTAAGAGCCGCAAAACGCTCGTCCTTCTGGATTTCTTTTCCGAGTTCTCTGAGTATTGATTCTAATGACATAATTTTTATTTCCTTTCAAGTTTGTTATTTAACTAATTCACCAAGCATAACATATGTGAGCGGCTCTGTTACTTTTATGTTTACAAAGGAACCGACGAGCCCTTCGTCTCCTTCAAATTCTATAATCAAATTGCCGTCCGTTCTTGCAGCAAGATAATTATCGTTTGTTTTGCCGTGTCCGTAAACAAAGCATTTAAAAGTTTTGCCGGCGTGCAGAGCCATTTGCTCGGCTGATTTTCTCTCTTGAAGAACCAAAAGCTCTCTGAGCCATTTTGATTTTTCATCGTAGCTTATCGGGTCGGCAAGCTTTGCCGCAGGAGTTCCCACTCTCGGGGAATAGATGAATGTGAAAAGGCTTGTTGCGCCAAGCTCTTCAACAAGGAAATAGGTGTCTTTAAACTCCTCGTATGTTTCGCCGGGAAAACCAACGATAATATCGCTTGTTATTGAAAGTTCGTCGCCCATAAGCTCTTTTGCGTAGTTTATAAGTTCAAGATAGCGTTCTCTTGTGTATCCCCTGTTCATTGCCTTAAGCACTCTGTTGTTTCCGCTCTGAAACGGAAGATGAAGATGCTTTGCAACCTTGTCGCAGGACGCCATGGTTTCAAGCAGCTCCCTTGTGCAATCCTTAGGATGACTCGTCATAAAACGAATTCGGAAATCGCCGTCAAGGGAATTGAGCTTTTTCAGAAGTTCCGAGAAGCTTACCTTCGGCTCAAGGTCTTTCCCGTAGGAATTAACATTCTGACCGAGAAGGGTTATTTCCTTATACCCCTGACAAACAAGCTCTTTAAACTCGTTGACAACATTTTCAACGCTTCGGCTCCTCTCTCTTCCGCGAACATAGGGCACTATGCAGTAGGAACAAAAATTATTGCAGCCATACATAATCGGAAGCCACGCTTTTTTATCGTTATCGCGCTTAACGGGAAGCCCCTCGGCAATAACTCCGTCTGTATCGGGAAGTTCAAAAACCCTTTTCCTTTGGGTCAGGGCTTTGAAAAGCAATTCGGGAAGCCTGTGAACAACGTGAGTTCCGAAAACGAGGTCAACAAACTGAAACGATTCTTTGATTTTATCGGCAATGTGCTTTTGCTGCATCATACATCCGCAAAGAGCAATTATAACATCGGGATTTGCAAGCTTGTATTTTTTAAGTGCGCCGACATTTCCGAAAACTCTGTCCTCCGCATGCTCTCTCACGGCGCAGGTATTAAAAATAATCAGTTTTGCGTTCGTTCTCTCCTCGGTAAACTCATAACCCATAACGCCGAGCATACCCTTAATCTTTTCACTGTCGGCAACATTTTGCTGACAGCCGTAGGTAACAACGCAGGCAAGCGGTTTTTCACTGTAACGACTTTCAAGAATGCTTGAAACCTTTGATGAAAAGTCTTTCTGCTTTTCGAGTTCCTTTGAATCAATCTCTTTAGTTTTTTCAGCCATTAAATCACCGCCTTATCCGGTTCGCGTTTCGAGCGCCAATAATACTAACCCATTCTGCAATATTATATCAAAAAGATTGACTTTATTCAATATAAAAAATAATAAATATATTTCTTTTTTGATAATATATTATATATAAAATAACTAAGAGTTATTGCAGACTGTCGACAAAGGGCATAACCACGCCGATAAAATATCATTTTAGCAGTTGCTCGTAGGGGCGGATATTATCCGCCCGACATTAATACAACGACTTATACCATATTAAAGTCCTTGCAAACATCGAATTTGCAAGGATTTTGGCGTTTTTCGCTTTTTACTCGGGGGCGGTACCATCGTACAGCTCCCGCTCGCAAGAAAACGAAATTCTGCACCTTTCTCGAAAGTCTGACAGCGTGTAGACTTTGTTATTTAGGTTTGTCTACACGCTGAAATAACTAAGAGTTGTTGATTTTTAATTTTCAAAATGGTATTATCTATTGGTAATTTGCAAAAATTAAGAGGTGAAGAATTTGCTTAAAAAAAGAGGAGCAGGTGTTCTACTACATATCAGCAGTGTTCCGTCTCCCTACGGAGTGGGCGTTTTTGATGAAAACATAACCCATTTTATTGATAAAATTGCGGAAATGGGTTTTTCATACTGGCAGGTCCTTCCGTTCAATCCGATTGACGGAGCGAACTCGCCCTACTGCTCACCGAGCGCATTTGCAGGAAACTATCTTTTCATCAATCCTGCAGGGCTCAGGGATATGGGTCTGATTGATGAAAATGATGTTAACGACAACATCTATAACGGCTCGCCGTACACTGCTCAGTATGAATATGCGTCAGAAAAACGACTTAAAACGCTCAGAAAAGCTTTCCTGAATATCAATGATGAAATAGCAAAGGAAATCAAGAAATTTGAGCTTGAAAACGATTGGCTGACCGACTATGCGGTTTATATGGCGGTCAAAGAGCAGGAAGGCTTTAAGCCCTGGTGGGAATGGAGTGAAAACCGCGCCCGATATTTTGATTGTATTAAGGATGTTTTTTTATACGAAGAAGGGGCTGCCTTCTGGAAATTTGTTCAGTTTGTTTTCTTCAAACAGTGGAACAAAATCAAATCATATGCAAATAAAAAAGGCATAGCCGTAATTGGCGATATGCCGATATATGTTGCGATGGACAGCGTTGATGTCTGGAGCAATCTTCCGATGTTTTTAATAGACGAAAAAACACTCAAGGTTGAAAAAGTTGCAGGCGTTCCGCCCGATTATTTCAGTGAGGACGGTCAGCTCTGGGGCAACCCGATTTATGACTGGAAAAATATGAAAAAAGACGGTTATTCCTGGTGGATTTCCCGTATTTCTCAGGCGCTTAAAACCTATGATATAGTCAGAATAGACCATTTCAGAGCCTTTGCATCATACTGGGAAGTTCCTGCAGAGAGCAAAACAGCAAAGGTCGGCGAATGGGTTGTCGGTCCGAGAATGGATTTATTCAACAGGGTTTTTGAGGTTTTCGGCAAGGATGCTCCGATTATTGCAGAGGACCTCGGTGTTTTCGGCGAGGATGTTATAAAGCTTCTTGAGGATACGGGCTTTATGGGGATGAAGGTTGTTCAGTTTGCATTCGACCCCAACTCGGATTCCTCGCATCTTCCCCATAATGCAACTCAGAATTCAATAAACTATGTTGGCACCCACGATAACAACACTCTTCTCGGCTGGCTCTGGGAGGCAAGCGAAGAGGAAAGAAAATTCGCCCTTGAATACTGCGGATTTTCGGGCGATAACTGGGGTGAGGGCGGATACCATTCACCCTCCTGCAGAAGAATTATAGAAACCGTGTGGAAAAGCGCGTCAAATGTGGCAATCGTCGCGCTCCAGGATATGTGCGGCTTCGGCTCCGACGCAAGGATGAACACCCCCGGTGTTCCCGATAAAAACTGGCGTTTCAGAACAACAAGAGAAACCATCGACAGCATTGATTCAAGCTATTTCAAGCATATAAATTCGCTCTATCGCAGAATGTATCCCGCTTTCTGAGTTACGAATTACGAATTTCGGGACCTGCGGTCGGCAATTATAACAAATAAGCACGGAATTATCCGTGCTTATTTGTTTGCTTGTTCACTTTAGCGCTTTAATGTGTACAATTGGGGACTGTCCCCAATCGTACGACAAGTGTCTATTATTCGTTATTGTTGCAGCAGTTGTTTGCCTCTTCTCTTTCAACCGGGAAGAATTCATCAACAGGAAATTCAATATCCCTGAAGGTTGAGCAGGGATCCTGAGTTGAGCATTCGCACTCTCTTTCAGGGATGCAATAATCATAAGCAGGAATGAGAATCTGGCAGTCGCGCTCCATCTGAACGATTGAAAACAAACCGAGAGTCACAAGAACTGCCTTTGAGCTGTTTGCAAGAATGCTTGCGTCGCCGACGCTGTTTAAAATGCTCTGCGGGAATGATGTAACATAGGGATAAGGACAGTCGCAGACATCAACAATATTTGTTTCAAGAACAACGGGGTCAACACACTGAACCTTTGCATTCGGATTGGTGTACTGAGGTGCTTCGGGACAGTCGAGATTATCTGTTGAAGCATCGGAGGTAAAGATTTTAACATTACCCTCTGAGCCGTAGAGAATGCACTTTTTATTGAAACTTGTGTAGCCCACGGCAACCTGAGGAGTTGTGCAGGGGGAAGAATAAGTATCAAAACGGAGCTTGAAATAGAAGGTTATGTCAACACTGTAATATCCCCTGTTAAACGGAACGTCGTCAACATCAATGCTGACTGCCACAACGCTTGCATCCCTTGTTTTAACCGTTATTGCATCGTCAACAAGTCTTTGCGAATTGCCGAAAAAGGTTATTCTTAAATCCTCCAGACAGTCTTTGCTGACACATGAATCAAATATTCTCTTTGTGTCAATGCAAACTGTTTCATTTATTCTTCTTTCACTATTGTCGATAATAGGAACATCGGGCATAAAAATACTCCTTCACAGAATTATTTGAAGCTAACTTCAATACATACTATGAAGGAGTAACATTTTTGTTATTATAATTTTTCAAGTCTTGCAAAATTCGCCATCAGCTTCTTCGTTCCTGCTTTATCGAACGCAACCTCAAGAAGGGTGTCGTTGCCCATTGCCTGAGTTGAAAGAACAACGCCTGTTCCAAAGGATTTGTGGCGAACCGTATCGCCCGTGTTATACTTTGTTCCGGCTGCTGCTTTCGGCGCAGCCTGACCAAACTGATGGGCAGCCGAGCTGCTTTGCTTTGCCTCGCCAATCTGACGGGAGCGGCTGTATTTATGGTCTTTTTTCGGCGTTCCGAAGCTGTAATAATCATTATCGGGCTCAAATGAGGAAGTATACCCCTGTGAAGAAAATTTGCGCTGCGAAAAGCCATACGACTGCTGATATACGCTTCTGTCATCGGTTATATCCTGCGGTATTTCGCGAACAAATCTTGAAAGGGTGTTTCTGTTTGTTGTTCCGTAGAGCATTCTCTGACGGGCGTTAATAAGATAGAGCTTTTCCTTTGCCCTCGTTATGCCGACATAGGCAAGGCGGCGCTCCTCCTCAAGCTCCTCATCGCTGTATAAACTCTGATTTCCCGGGAATATTCCCTCCTCCATTCCCGGTATGAAAACAACGGGAAATTCAAGTCCTTTTGCAGAATGAAGGGTCATCAAAACAACGCAATCGTCGTCCTCGTTATATGAATCAATATCCGAGACGAGAGCAACGTCCTCAAGAAAATCGGTGAGCGAAAAGCTTTCCTCCTCTTCCTCATACTTGATGAGCATTGATGAAAGCTCGCTGACATTGTTTTTTCTGTCGTCTGCCTTAGTTGGGTCCTCCTCGTCAAGATAGTCGAAATACGCTGTTTTATCGAGGATTTCCTGAAGCAAATCATTAACGCTCATCCCGTCCTCAAGGCAGGTTTGAAAACCTCTTATCAGATTGCAGAATTCCTTTAGCTTGCCTGCGCTTCGCTGAGTCTTGGCAAACTCATCCGCATGCTCGCAGACCTCAAACGCAGTCATACGGTTTAGCGACGCAATTTCAAGGATGTATGAAAACATCGTGTCGCCGATTCCTCGTTTCGGAGTGTTGATTATTCTTTGAAGGCGAACGTTATCCGCAGGGTTACTGATAACTGCAAAATAGGAAATAATATCCTTGATTTCCTTCCTGTCAAAGAAACGGTTTCCTCCGATAATCTTATACGAGATGCCCGATTTTGCAAGCATAATCTCTATGTTTCTCGACTGGGCGTTCATTCTGTATAAAACAGCGTGGTCGCGATAGCTCATACCGTTTTTAACATTTTCATTTATCTCGTCGATAATGAACTGAGCCTCGTCCATTTCACTGTTTGCCGTGTATAAAACAACTTTTTCTCCCCCCTGACCTGCGTATGAGCGCAAATGCTTGTCGGCAAGACGGGTTTTGTTGTTTTTGATAACGGAATTTGCAGCGTCAAGGATATTTTGTTTTGAACGGTAGTTTTCCGCAAGCTCGAGCTGAATAACCTTCAAGCCCTCTTTTTCATAACGCTCCCTGAATCGCATAATGTTTTCAATTGTTGCGCCTCTGAAGCGATATATGCTCTGGTCATCATCGCCGACAACGCAGATATTATGGTATTCGCCTGCAAGAAGATATGTTAAAACATACTGCGCATAGCTTGTATCCTGATACTCATCAACAATGATATACTTAAACTGATGCTGATATAGCTGCAAAACATCGTCGTTTTCCTTAAGAAGACGAACGGTGTTGAAAATCATATCATCAAAATCCATCGCATCGGCTTTGAGCAGCTCTTTCTGATATTCGTCATAACACTGAGCAATTTTTGCCTTGCGAAAATCGTTAGCAGTTCCTGCCCTGTATTCCTTCGGGTCAACAAGACTGTCCTTCGCACTGCTGATTTGGGCAAGAATTGAACGGTGGTTCAAAAACTTATCTTCAATGCCGAGCGATTTCTGAACGCGCTTCATAACGCGTTTCTGGTCGTCGGTATCATAAATCGTGAAATGACGGGTGTATCCGAGCCTGTCGGCGAAGCGTCTGAGCATTCTCGCGCACATAGAATGAAAAGTATGAGCCCAGATATCGTTTGCCTCTTCGCCAACTGTATCTAAAAGTCTTTGTTTAAGCTCTCCTGCCGCCTTATTTGTAAAGGTTATTGCAAGAACCTGCCATGGAAGGGCGTAGCCGTCGTTTAAAATATGTTCAATTCTTTTAACTATTGTTGCGGTTTTGCCTGTTCCTGCGCCTGCAACAACCAAAACCGGACCGTCAACAGCGTCGATAACCCTCTGCTGCTGAATATTCGGTTTTACTGCATCTTTGTTCATTGATTTTTTCCTTTAACAAAATAGTTCAGGGAGGGCATCAGTGCCCTCCCGAAATATAATCTATAATCGGGTGCGGGTGTCCCGCCCGAAACTCGTAATTCGTAACTCGTAATTCGTAATTCTATCCTAATATTCGGGTGCGGGTGTCCCGCCCGAAATTCGTAATTCGTAACTCGTAATTCGTAATTCTATCCTAAGAGCGTTAATAATATACCTGCTGCAACGGCTGAACCGATAACGCCCGAAACATTCGGTCCCATAGCGTGCATAAGAAGGAAGTTTGCGGGATTTTCCCTCTGACCTTCTTTTTGAGAAACACGGGCTGCCATCGGAACCGCAGAAACGCCTGCCGAGCCGATAAGCGGATTAACCTTGCCCTTTGTTAAAACATACATAAGCTTTCCGAAAAGCGTTCCGCCGGCTGTTCCGAACGCAAAAGCAACAAGTCCTAAAACAACAATGCTGACTGTTTTCATATTTAGGAAGGACTGTGCAGATGTTGTTGCGCCGACAGAAATTCCTAGCATAATTGTTATAATGTTCATCAGCTCATTCTGAGCGGCCTTTGCAATTCTTTCGGTTCTTCCGTTTTCTTTAAGAAGATTTCCGAGCATAAGCATACCAACAAGGGTTGCCGCGTCGGGAAGGAAGAGTGAAACAATAACGGTTACTGTTATCGGGAAAAGAATTTTTTCAAGTTTAGAAACAGGACGAAGGTTTTCCATAACAACGCTTCGTTCTTTTTTCGTTGTGAGCATTCTCATAATCGGCGGCTGAATAACGGGAACAAGCGCCATATATGAGTATGCCGCAACGGCAATCGGTCCGAGCATATGGGGCGCAAGCTTTGAGGTTACAAAAATCGCAGTCGGTCCGTCTGCACCGCCGATGATTGCAATTGAGCCTGCTTCGCTTGGCAGGAATTTGAAAGCAATCGCAATAATGTATGCAACGAAAATACCAAGCTGAGCAGCAGCGCCGAGAATCAGTGAGCTCGGTCTTGCAATAAGGGAGGTGAAATCGGTCATCGCGCCGATTCCGAGGAAGATAAGCGGAGGATAAATTCCTGCCTTAACTCCGAAATACAAAAAGTCCATCAGTCCCGGAGTTAAAACCTTTCCGCTCGAATCTGTCAGCCTTCCTGCAAGAAGGTCTATAAAGCCCTGCAAATCATGGTATTGAACAGCAAGATTAGCTCCGGGCAGATTTGCAAGAAGCATTCCGAATGCAATCGGAATCATCAAAAGAGGTTCAAATCCCTTTTTAATTCCAAGCCAGAGAAAGAAAAATGCTACCAAAAGCATTATAAGGTTTTTCCATCCCTCGCCTGTAAAAAAATATGCATATCCGCTGTTAATCCATATGCTTTTAATAACTTCAAAAACGCCTTGTAAAACTTCCATTAAAGAGTCCTCCTAAAAAGGCTTTGTATTCTGCGAAATTGCAGCCATAGCCCACGGATTTCGGGTTTTTATCGGATTTTGGCGAATCGGCGTTATGCTTTTAACAACTGCGCCCTCGCCTTCCATCATATAAACAGCCGCAGAAATTGCAGCAACGATTTCTTCGCTTATGCCCTGGGGCGCCGTATCCTGAGATACGGGAGAAGCAACTGCCGCAGGCGTTGCGCCGAAAGGAGAAACAACCTTTAAATCTTCAGTCATAATAGCCTTTTCCTCCTTCTTTTTTCCTTTTTTCATCTGAGTTTTTGAAAGAACTTTTGAAAAAGCGCCGAGAACTAAAATCAGAATAATCAGCATAAGTAAAACGCCGAAAAATCCTGCGACAACCAGCGTTGATGTAAAGCCCGCAGAACCGTCGGGAACTATTGATGTTTTAAGTGCAAATAACTCCATATCAAAACTACCCCATTATAGAATAATCATATGTATTATAAAACAACTATCTTCAATTTTCAACAATAAAAGTTAATAAATTTTCTATTGATTTATTATAGTTTTATGTTTATAATATTAATAACATATATATTTAATGCAAAGGAGGATTTCAAATGAGTAAGGAAGCAATGATTATTGCAATTCTTGTTGCACTGATAATCCTTTGGATAACCGAAACAATAGGAATGCATAAAACCTCAAGGGTTCTTGCAGGAATAATAGATTTAGGATTTGCAGTTTTACGATAGAAAACGGTGCTGTCTTAATAAAATAATTTTTTGAAAAAGATGTATTTTATTATTACTTGATGTATAAAACAATCAGGGACGGGTGTAAAAACCGTCCCTGATTGTTTTATATTTTGCTATTTCAAAACGCAGATTTTGAGCGCCTTTTCCTTAACCGAGAAATTAACCTCACTGTAATCAAACATTTCTCCGTCGCAGTTTCCGGGGAGGGGTGAGCCGTCAACGCTCCAGACCCTTCCCGATTTAATATATCCCGTGTGGAATATTTCACCGCAGGTTTCCTCGTTAGCGGTTCCGGCTGAATATTTAGGAATCATCGGAAGCGCCTTGAAAAGCGATATGCCGTCAACAAGGGCAAAATCAAGCTTGCCGTCATCAAGAACGGAATCAGGCGCCGGGCAGAAGCCTCCGCCGTAATAGCTCGCATTGCAGATTGCAAAAAGAGCATAGTCCTTGTTTTCTTCCTGCATTTTATATTCGTTTCCGTTTTTATCAACGCAGTTAACATCAAAACCGATATTATAATGAAGCGATTTCATAAGAATCGGCATAACGGCAAGATTATATGCCTGATGGCCGAGAAAAATATATTTTTCCGCAATTCTTTTGCCGAGCGCCGCAACAAGCGAATCAAGCCCGAAAGACATAACGTTTATGCAGATTTCGCCGTTATAGTCAATCAAGTCAATTTCCTTAATATCATACTGCGGATTTCCTCCGAAAAGACCGAACCTTGAAATGATTGTTTCAAGCTCGGGCTTTTTTGTTTTATAAAGCTTTTTGGCAAAGTCATTTCCGGTTCCGAAGGGAAGAATAAGCATTGGGGTTTCGGTATATGCAAGACCGCCTGCAACCTCATGAACTGTTCCGTCGCCGCCACAGGCAACAACAATGCAGTCTTTTCCGTATTCCTTCGCATATTGGGCGGCAATTCTTTTTGCGTCGCCGCTCGCCTGCGTTTCCTCGATAATCATTTCATCCTCTTTGCCGCGAAACGCAGATTTAACCCTTGATAAGAACTTTGCCTTATCATCATTACCCGCAATGGGATTGATAATAAATATGTATTTCATCAAGTATTCTCCTCTGTGTTCAACTTAGATAACCTGTGTTCCGCCAACAGGACGAATGATTAAAACGTAGCATTTGCCCTCGCCGAAAATATCTTCCATTGCTTTTTTATATGTTGCAAGCATATCGTTTGGAACAAACGCCTGAATGGTTCCTGCAAATCCGCCGCCGTGAACTCGCCATGCGCCTTTTCCTTTGAGGATTTCCTCGCTTACTGCAAGTGCAAGTGAAAGTTTCTGTTCGGTTGGGTTTTTCGGAGTGAAAACATTCTGATTAAGCGTGAAGGATGAAAGTCCCGATTCAATTATTATGCTCTTGAAGCCTTCAAAATCGCCGTTTTCAAGACATTCAACCGCTCTGTCAACCCTCTTGTTTTCATTATAAAAATGAATTGCTCGAAGAAGAGCTCTGTCGTTAACCTTGCTTTGAAGCTCGGGAATTGCAGCCATAAAAGCGTCATAAGAGATTTCTCTTAAAACATTTTTGCCCATCGCCTTTGCAACCGCTTCCATTTCACCGCGGACTGCGGCGTAATCATCTGTTAAATCGGAATGGTTTCCGCCCGTGTCAACAATGCAAAGAGAGTGGCCTGATTTTGAAAAATCAAAGTTAACCTTTTTGATAACCGGCTCTTTTGTTGACTTGAAATCAATTGTAACAAAGGTTCCGACCGAGGAAGCCATCTGGTCAAGAAGTCCGCAGGGCTTACCGAAGAAAACATTTTCTGCGTACTGAGCAACCTTTGCAATATCAACCTCGTCTATATTTCCGTTGTTATAAAGATAGGATATAACAGTTCCGATAAGAACCTCGTATGCTGCCGATGATGAAAGACCTGAGCCGCCCATAACGTCGCTTGTCGTGCAGGCATCAAAGCCCTTAACTTCAAAGCCAAGCTCCTTTATTCCTGCTGCAACGCCCTGAACAAGAGTTGTTGAATCGCCGTATTTTTCCTCGTTCGGAGTTAAATCCGAAAGGTCAACAACATTCATCTTATGACCCTTTGATTTAACACGGATAATGTTATCCTCATTTTTGCTGACAACGGCAATCGCATCAAGATTTATTGAAGCTGCAAGAACCTTTCCGTTGTTGTGGTCGGTGTGGTTTCCGCAGACCTCTGTTCGTCCCGGAGCCGACATAATGCAAACTTCCCTGTCAAATCCAAACAGCTCGCCAAAGGTGTTGAGGGTTTCAACATATCTCGGTTTCTGCTGCTCAACTGCTTTGTCGCTGACATAAACAGCCTTAAGGTTTTCATCAAACACATTGGCGTTTATCGCATTTATTAATTCTTTAACTTTCATTTTTCCTACCTCTATAAAACTATTTTATATTTTTCCTTGTCGCTGTAAATAAGCAGCGTCTGGGTCATCTGCCTCGACTTAATACCATAGAAGATATTAAAGAAAAGACTGGTGAAGCCGGTAAAACCGACTATTATCATAAGCAACACAATGAACTGCGTTGAAAATGGGTTTTTTACTGCCGCACCGAGCTTTGTGTAAACATAAAGTCTCGGCGCATAGCCGATAAGGCTCAGAATCGAATAATAAACGAAATCATATTTCATTGAGCCATAGTATTTTGAAACCATACCAAGCGGAATAACGGGAACAAGCCTTGTTCCCGAAAGGAAATAGGGGTTGCCGTTTCCCTTAAACTGAATCCAGTCGCGCAGAAATTTAATCTTTTTGATGTTTAAAATCATTCCTGCCCAGCCTCCGCCGATAAACATTCCTTCAAAATATTTAACGGTGAAGAAGAAAAGAGTGAAAACAGCATTTATCAGCAGCGCAGTGTTAAGCGGAAAAACCAATCCCGAAATTGCGCACAAAAAGCTCATGGGTATCGGAAGCTGGCACTTTGCTATATACAGAGCAAAAATGCAGATTAGTATCTCTCTTTCCGTATCAAGTCTTGCAACCGCATTATCAATCTTTGTTAACAAATTAATAATCGCGTCAAATCTGTTTTCAAGTTTAACATGGTTTGCAAGCATTATCGAAAGAAAAACAAGAAGCGCAATGGTTACAATTGCAATAATCATTGATATTAAATTTGTTTGGTGGCGTTTTGCTTTTTTCATCGCCTATCCTCCCAAATCATTCTTTTATTTCATGGTAGTTTCCAAGGAACGTAAACTCCTCAAGCTCATCAGAAAGAGCGCAGAGCAAATCAATTGTTCCCTCATCATTAACATTCCCGAGAACATCAGCATAAAACAGATAATCAAATTTTCCGTTTGCAACGGGTCGGGATTCAAGCTTGGTCAGATTGAGTCCTTCCATTGAAAACCTTCCGAGAACTCTGTAAAGCGAGCCCGTCGTATGCGGCGCTGAAAAAATCAGCGAGATTTTCTGAGCGTCCTCATCAATAACAAGGGTTTTTGAAATAACAATAAAACGGGTTGTGTTCTCAGAAACATTCTGAATGCCCCTTCTCAAAATTCTGAGTCCGAATTCCTTTGCCGCCTGTTCAGAGCAAATCGCAGCAATGTTTTTCTTATCACTTTCAGAAACATATTTTGCAGCAGCGGCAGTGTTTGAAAAGTTAATACCCGTGAAATCAAAGTTCTTCAAAAAAGCATTGCACTGGGCAAGCGCCTGAGGATGGGAATAAACGTTTTCAATATCCTCATAATTCGTTTCGGGCTTTGCGCAAAGACAGTGTTCAACCTTTAAATTATATGCGCCGACCACATAAAAACGATATTTCATTATAAGGTCGTACGCCTCATGAACCGAGCCGGCAGTTGAATTTTCAACAGGAATAATTCCGAATTTCGCCTTTCCCTGATTAACCGCTTCAAAAACGTTTTCAAACTGCTTGTAAAAATGTATCGGAGAATCGGGAAATATGCCCTTTGCCGCCTTTTGGCTATACGCACCGTCAACACCCTGGCAGGCAATCGGCGCACCATTTGCGGTTATACGAAGTTTTTTATTAATTTCAGCACCCTCAACCGCATTTCTCAGTCGGCTTCCGCCGCCGATAATTTTATGCTGGAGGGCTCTTGAGGCATCCATTATTGCGGAATAAACAGTTTTTATTTCTCCGCCGTATTCGCCGCACTCCTCTTCCACCTTGTCAAGAATTTCCTGCTCCCTGCCTGAATTTAATACAGGAATATTGTTTTTCACCTTGTAATCAGCAACATCGCAGGCAATTTCCATTCTTTTAACAAGAAGGGGAAGAAGTTTGGAATCAACCTCGTCTATCTCTTTTCTGAGCTGTGATAAATCTTTCAACTAATACTGTCCTCTTTTTTATATCATTAAATCAAGTATTGCAAGCGCTGTTGCTGCCTCAATAACAGGAACCGCGCGATGCGCAACGCAGGGGTCGTGGCGTCCTTTGATAACAAGTTCTTCATTTTCCATAGTTTCAAGGTTAACGCTTTTCTGCGGCTTTGCAATTGAAGGTGTTGGTTTCATTGCAACAGAGAAAACAATCGGAGCGCCGCTTGTCATTCCGCCGAGAACGCCGCCGTTGTTGTTTGAAAGAAGCGCAACCTTTCCGTCTTTTATCGCATATCCGTCGTTAACCTCTGAGCCGCCTTTTTTTGCAAAATCAAAGCCAAGCCCGAATTGAATCCCCTTAACCGCAGGAACTCCGAATATAAAGGAAGAAATCTTTCCTTCAACCGTGTCGAAAATATTTGAGCCAACGCCGACCGGAAGTCCGATTGCAGCGCATTCAATTTCGCCGCCGACGCTATCCCCGTCAAGCCTGTATTTTTCAATTTCGGCTCTCATTTCTTCTTCAATGCTTTCATCTATAACCGAAAAGCTTTTCAAGCTGAGCTTTTTGAGCAAATCCTCGCTTATATTATTGAAATCAAACGAGCTGTCACAAACAGAGCCTATTCGTTTGATGTGTGCGCCGATGAAAATGCCCTGCTCCTCCAAAATCTGTTTTGCAATCGCACCTGCAAAAACAATCGGAGCAGTCAGCCTTGCGCTGAAATGGCCGCCGCCGCGAACATCATTGTTTCCGCCAAACTTAATGAAGGCGGGATAATCGCTGTGACTCGGGCGCGGAATTTTCTTTAAATTTTCATAATCGCCGCTCTTTTTGTTTGTGTTTTCAATAAAAACAGCAAGCGGAGCGCCGGTTGTTACGCCGTTTAAAACACCTGAAACAATCCTTGGCTCATCAGCCTCCCTTCTCGGAGTTGAAGCCTTATCCTTTCCGGGAGCGCGGCGTTTCATTTCATTTTTTATCCTATCAAAATCAAGTTTTATTCCCGAAGGAAGACCGTCGATAACACAGCCGATTCCGTCGGAATGGCTTTCGCCGAAAACCGAAAGTCTGATGTTATTTCCTATCACTGACGACATCTGCTCTTCCTCCTAAACTATTATAATCATCAAAAAAAGTCGGGTATGATTTATTTATGCTTTCGGCGTCGGAAATTTCGCTCGCTCCCTCTGCAACAAGGGATAAAACGGAAAACGCCATAACAATTCTGTGGTCGTTGAAGCCGATGAACTCTGCGCCGAAAGCCGCCGAGCCTTCTATTATTATTGAATCCTCGGTTGAAGAAGCTTTAATCCCTGCTTTTTTAAGGTTTGAAACAATGCTTTCCACTCTGTCGGATTCCTTAATTCTGAGCCTCTGAATATTTTTTATAATCGTTGTTCCCTTAGCCCTTGAGGCGATAACCGAAAGCGCAGGGACCATATCGGGGATATCCTTTGCGTCAATTTCACAGGCTTTCAGCTCTGATTTTTTTGAACGGACAAAATCATTTCCGATTTCAATATCGGCGCCGAAGCGTTTTAATATTTCAGCTATTCTTTTATCGCCCTGCGAGGAATTCATATTAAGGTTTTTAACCTTAACATCGCCGCAGATTGCTCCTGCCGCGAGAAAGAACGCTGCCTGCGACCAATCGCCCTCAACCTTGTAATCGCGGGCAATATATTTCTGATTTCCTTTAACATTATAGCCGTTTTCGCGCTCTTCTATTTCTATTCCGAAATCGGAAAGAACCTTAACGGTCATATCAACATAGGGCTTGCTCTGAAGAGGCGTCGTTAAAACAATCTCACTGTTTCCGTTTAAAAGAGGGAGTGCAAAAAGAAGCCCCGTTACATACTGCGAGCTTATATCGCCTCTGAGTTCAAATCTTCCTGCTTCAAGTTTTCCGCTGATTTCAAGAGGAAGAAAGCCGTTTGATTTGCAGCAAACCCCCTTGCTCTCAAAAAGACTTAGATATTCGCCAATCGGTCTTTCGGGAAGCCTGCCCGAGCCTGTAAAACAAACATTTTTACCCAGTGCTGCCGCAATCGGAATTATAAATCTCAGCGTTGAGCCCGATTCAATGCAATCAATAACCCTGTCACCGTTTTTCAGAGCTTTAAGCGCGCCGAGGGTTGCCCTCATATCGGCGGAGTTGATTATTCCTTCAACCCTTCCCCCTTCGGCTAAATATGAGCAAATGAGCGCCCTGTGTGCCGCTGATTTGGAAGGCGGAGCATCAACCTCGCCCTTTAATATGGAGTTTTCAAGTTTAACAATGCTCATACTCCGAAAAATCTTTCTATATTTTTATACTCAATCGGCTCGATAAAGCCGTTTCCTATTTCGCTGATTAAAACAAATTTTATTGAGCTTCCTGTTCTTTTCTTATCTGCGCTCATAGCTTCGATAATGCATTTAAGCGAATCATCAACCGTGGTAGGAAGGCTGTATTCCTTTAAAACAGCTTCAATTCTGTTTTTTGTTCCCTTTTCGGTCAAGCCCTTTTTTTCGGCAGCCTCGCAAACAATAAGCATTCCTATTCCAACTGCTTCGCCGTGGGAAATAGAGCTGAAATTATGAAGTTTTTCAATTGCGTGTCCTGCAGTGTGACCAAAATTCAGAAGCGCTCTTTCGCCATGCTCCTTTTCATCTCTTTCAACAACGCCTGCTTTAAGGGCAACGCATTCATAGATAATCTCAATTAAATCATTTTTTAAATCATTTTTTTCGATTTTTTCAAAAAGAGACTTGCTTTTTATGCACCCCATTTTGATTGCTTCAGCCATACCGTCGGCAAAGAAACGGGTGCTAAGCGTTTTAAGCGTTTTCGGGTCGATTATAACGAGTATCGGCTGATGAAAGGCGCCGCAGAGGTTTTTTCCCTGAGGCAAATCCACAGCTGTTTTTCCGCCAACGGAGGAATCAACCTGAGCGAGAAGAGAGGTTGGAATCTGAACAAAATCTATTCCGCGAAGATAAATTGAAGCCGCAAAGCCTGCCATATCTCCGCAAACGCCTCCGCCAAGCGCAACAACAAGGTCCTCCCTCGTCATTTCGTTTTCAGCCATAAATTCAACCATTGAAACAACGCTTGACGTTGTTTTTGACTCTTCGCCTGCAATAAAAACGAACTCAAGAACCTCAAATCCGCTGTTTACCAAAGAATCCTTAACGATTTCTCCATAGAGTTTAAAAACATTTGAATCGCTGATAACGCAAACCTTTTTTGCATTTTTTACTTTTTTAATATATGCTCCGCAGTTTTCAATCAGCCCTTCTTCAATAAGAATATCATAGCCCTTCCCTGCGTTTACCCTTAGCTTTTTCATTATCCGATTTCTTCCTTAATTCTGTTTCCTTTTTCCATAAGCTCTCTCAGAGCGTCGCCGTCGTCGTTAACAATATTATATTTGAAGCGCATAAGATTTGAAACCAAATCATCAATTTCACGCACAAGAGCGTCTTTATTATCAAGGAAAAGCTGGGTCCACATATCTGCATTTATCCTTGCAACACGGCTGACATCACGATATGAGCCTGCCGAATAGCCCGCATGCATCGGCGCAAGAGGGGACAAAACGTATGAACACGCAAGAACATGAGCAATCTGGGAGGTAAAGGCAATCATTTCATCGTGGTGCTCGGGAGTTGTTACAACCGTTCTTGCAAAACCCATATCCTGAGCCAAGCCTACAAGCGCGTCGGTTTTATTCCTCGGAGTATCTTCAAACGGAGTGCAGATAAAGCTTGCGTTATCGAAAAGATTATCAAGCGAATTATCGTATCCGCCAACCTCACGGCCTGCCATCGGATGAGCGCCGATATAATAAAAATCAGCCTTTTTTGCCTTCATTTCATTGCAGATTTTTGTTTTTATTCCGCAGGAATCGGAAACAATTGAATCCTTTTTAAAGCTGTTTTTATGTTCAAGAATAAACGGAACTATTGCATCGGGATAGAAATTTATGAAGGTTATATCCGCCTCCTTCATTAAATCGTCAATATCCCCCGTTTTGTCAATAACTCCGTCTCTGAGCGCCTTTTCGGTTACGGAAGGCGTTCTGTTCCAGCCAAAAACAGTGTGCGAAGTGTTTTTTTTCAGTGCTTTTGCAAGGCTTGCTCCGATTAATCCGAGTCCGCAAATTAAAACGTTCATTTTTCTGCCCCATCACAAATCTACATAAAAATTCAATTTATATAATAATATATAAAATATTATAAGTCAAATTCTTTGTTGTTTTTTTATAAAATTTTAATCAAACGCTTGCGAGGGAAAAAAGAAACACGCAGAAAACTGCGTGTTTCTTCAGTGTGTCGACAAACCTATAAAAACTATGGAGACACACTGACAGACTTTAGAGAAAGAGGCAAAACCGCGCAAGCGTTTCCCTTTATCTACTGTCTGAAGAAACACGCAGAAAACTGCGTGTCTCTTCTCTCTTGGTTATAATCACGGATTACCGTAATTATAGTTGTCGGAGCTGTGAAGGTCATCGTCGTCACCAACAGATGTTGTTATAACATCAACTGACGCATATTCTTCAATCTCCATTTTGGGTTTTGAATACTCGACTTTCGTCAATTTATTCACTCTCCTTATTCAATAACAGGTGCGTCTGTTACAGCGTCGGAATAAACAACGAATTGATTTGTTCCATCGGTGTAAATCATATATGCCCTGTAAATTGTGTTGATTGTTGTGTTTGTTCCGATGAATTTCTTCGTGTTAACGGAAATAACAAACTGATTTCCTGCCGTGTGCTGGCTTGATTTCATTCTTGCAATTCCGTTTGTTCCTGCGTTTGCAAGAGTTAAGTCTGCGCTCGGTATCGTTCCGTTGAAGGTCGCCTTAAAGAGCATTCCCGATTCAACAAGCTCATAGCTTCCTGCTGGAAGAGTAAATGAGCCTATCATCGTTATCTTCTGTCCGTTTGATTCGTTGAGTATGCTCTTGTTTGCATAAACGGCTGCATTGTTGCTGTCGCCAATGCTTATATATCCATACCCGGCAGATTGTTCAAATTCCTCCTGCGTATACGGAACAACATAAACGTTTTCGCAAACTCTGAAGCTGTATGTATCGCCGTACATAACAACCTTCTCAACACCTGCAAGGTCATCTATCTGAGAATCATAATCCCTGTATTCATTCCATGCTTCATAGTCGCTCTCATTGACGATTACCCATGCATAGATTTCATTATTTGCATAGCGGATACCCCTTCTGCTGGTTCCGGGTAAGGTTACAACTTCTCCGTTAATTTTGAAGATAC
>JAFUZY010000164.1 GCA_017476375.1 Eubacterium sp. | reverse complement strand
TTTAACTGCAGCTTTACAAGTGCGTCCCTGAGCGCATCATAGTCAGCGCCGTCGGCACGATATATTCCTCAGAAAACCATCGGATTGACCTTGCGATAACCCGGAAGCGGCTCGCTTGCAGGATTTGAAGCAGTTGTTACAGTGTCGCCGACATGGGCATCGCCAACTGTTTTAATCGAAGCAGTTATATATCCTACCTCGCCGGCAGTGAGTTCGTTTGCCTTTTCCATTGAGGTTGCCCTCATATAGCCAACCTCAACAACGTTGAACTGAGCGCCCGTTGACATTATTCGCATCGTATCGCCGGCTTTGATTTTTCCCTCTTTGATTCTTACATAGACAATAACGCCCCTGTATGAATCGTAAACCGAGTCAAAAATCAACGCCTTAAGAGGCTTGTTATCGTCGCCGTCGGGCGGCTTTATTTCATTAACAATGTATTCTAAAACCTCTTCAACATTCTCGCCCGTTTTTGCGCTTATTCTCGGCGCCTCCATGCAGGGTATTCCGATAACCTCTTCAACCTCCTCGGCAACTCTTTCGGGGTCTGCCGCAGGAAGGTCTATTTTGTTTATAACAGGAAGAATATCAAGATTATGGTCAAGCGCAAGATATGTGTTTGCAAGGGTTTGAGCCTCAACGCCCTGGGAAGCATCAACAATAAGTATAGCACCCTCGCAAGCTGCAAGAGAACGCGAAACCTCATAGTTAAAGTCAACATGACCCGGAGTGTCAATAAGATTAAAAACATAATCCTCGCCGTTTTTCGCCTTGTAATTCAGCTTAACGGCGTGCGCTTTTATCGTTATTCCCCGTTCTCTTTCAAGTTCCATATCATCAAGAATCTGCTCCTGCATATCGCGCTCGGCAACAGAGCTTGTAAGCTCTAAAAGGCGGTCTGCAAGAGTTGATTTTCCGTGGTCAATATGGGCAATGATTGAAAAGTTTCTTATGTTTTCTTTTTTAACAGACAAATTATTTTCCTCAATTTTCTTTTTCTAATCTATTAACCGATTTAAGTTCATCGGCGTTCTTTTTGAAATTAAATATTCCCTTAAAGAGACGGTGAATAAGCAAAAACGGAAGTAAATAAGGCTTTTTTTCAAGAATCGGGTAGATAAAAAGCATATCCTTTTTCCTTGGAAACAGCCTTCTGATAAAATAAGAGGCTCTGCTTTTTGACCTTGAATATTCCTGAAGAATTCTTCCCTCTCGGTTGCCGTATATTCCGAAGTTTATATAGTTTTCAAGAAGTTTTTGCTCTTTCTCGTTAAGTTCCCTTTCCTCAAAAAGCTTTTGGGAAAGCTCCCTCGTCTGCCTTTCATATTCGGCAAGGGAAAAACTTTCAAGCTCGCTGTTTATATAATCCCATTTAAGAAATTCTTTTTCCTTTTTCAAAAAGAGATAGTTATCAATCAAAAATCTTATTCCGCAACAGAATTTTATATAGTGCTTATACATATGGCAAATGCTGTAAACATAAACGTCCTCCTTTGCCATATGATAAAGATATTCGCTTTTTTCGTCTTTTTTTGAGTTTTCCCAGACGTTATCAAATTTCGGCGAAAACTCGCTTTCCTCATCAAACAGACTTCTGTGAAGTTCAAAGGTATAAAACGGTTCTTTGAAATAATCATCGCTGTTCTGGGTTAAATCGGTTGGCTTATAGCCGAGTTCCTCCATTATCTTCGCCGCATCGTTTCGCTTTTCTTCATCTATCAGAATGTCGTTGTCGCTCATCTGGCGCATTGATTCCTTAGGATAATAATCCTTGAATATAAGACCCTTGAGCGGCATAAACTTAATTTTCTTCTCAGAAAACTTTGAATAAAGAATATTTCGCTGAGCCGACAGAGCAATCATTCGGTTCAGCTCGCTCATAGCATGATTTCTGAAAAGTTCTTTTATTTCATTGGGAACAGCGCTCATTGTCTGAATTTCATCATTTAAAAGGTTAAATATCTCCTGCTCCTTTGCGATTTCAAAAAGAGCGCGAAAATCAATTCCCTGCGGTTCCTTCGGTTTTTTTTCGTTTAAAACGCAGGAAATAAGATGAATAAGATATTCAGTTTGAGCATTTGCTTTTTCCCTCATAATTACTCCAGAATATCAAGTTTTTTAAGCTTTTCGATTATCTCTTTAACATCAGCTCTGATAACGGCTTCTTCGGCGTCGTATTTCTCAAGCATTGCGCTGACAATACTGTCCTCCGTCTGCTCGGTTTTTAGAAGCTGAAAAATATAATTCGCAGTTGCGTTGTTATTTATCAGTCCGCTGAATTTGCCCGAGAGAGAGCCCGTTGCAATTGCAAAATCCTTTCCGTCAATGCTTCCGAGAACTATTTCATCTTTGAGTTTCATAGTATCACCGATTTCGGGCGGATAATATCCGCCCCTACAATAATATTTTTAATATTTCTCTGCAATTCTTCTTGCAACATAAATACCGCTTGCAGACGCATGGGAAAGCGAATGGGTTACTCCCGAACCGTCGCCGATAACATAAAGTCCCTTATGGTTTGTTTCAAGGTTTTCATCAAGGTCAACCTCCATATTGTAGAACTTAACCTCAACGCCATAAAGAAGAGTGTCGGGATTTGCGGTTCCCGGTGCAATCTTATCAAGGGCATAAATCATTTCCATAATACCGTCGAGAATACGCTTTGGCAGAACAAGGGATAAATCGCCGGGAGTAGCGGCAAGCGTTGGCTCAACCATTCCCTCTTCGATTCTTTTCGGAGTGCTTCGTCTTCCGCGAACGAGGTCGCCGAAACGCTGAACAATAACTCCGCCTCCAAGCATATTTGAAAGTCTTGCAATGCTTTCGCCATAGCCGTTGCTGTCCTTAAAGGGCTCGGAAAAATGCTTTGAAAGAAGAAGCGCAAAGTTTGTGTTTTCAGTCTGCTTTGCAGGGTCCTCATAGCTGTGACCGTTAACGGTTATAATTCCGTTTGTGTTTTCATTAACAACGCTGCCCTTCGGATTCATACAGAAGGTGCGAACCCTGTCTTCGTAGTTCTTTGTTGTGTAAACTATTTTGCTTTCATACAGTTCGTCGGTTAAGTGGCTGAATATAACTGCGGGAAGCTCAACACGAACGCCGATATCAACCCTGTTTGAATGGGTTTTTATTCCGAGGTCTGCGCATACGCCCTCCATCCACTTGCTGCCTGAACGGCCAACGGAAATAATACATTCTCTGCAGGTGTATTCACCGTTTGCGCTCTTAACCTTGTAACCGTTTTCAAGCTTTTCAACCTTATCAATATGGGTGTTGAAATAAAAATCAATCTTGTCTTTAAGCTCGTTATAAAGGTTTTCAAGAACAACATAGTTTATATCCGTTCCGAGATGGCGAACAGAAGCTTCAAGAAGCTCAAGCTGATTTTGCATACAAAGCTTTTTAAACTTTGAACCTGCGGTTGAATAGAGCTTACAGTTTTCTCCGCCGTGGCTGACGTTGATTGAATCAACATATTTCATAAGCTCAATTGCTTTCTTCTTGCCTATGTATTCATAAAGCGTTCCGCCGAAATCGTTTGTTATATTATATTTACCGTCTGAAAATGCTCCGGCACCGCCAAAACCGCTCATAATTGCGCAGGTTTTGCACTGAATGCAGGATTTAACCTTATCGCCGTCAATGGGGCACTTCCTTTTTGCAAGCGGATTGCCTGCCTCAAAAACTCCGATTTTAAGGTTCGCATTTTTCTGAGCAAGCTCATATGCCGAAAAAATTCCGCCGGGACCTGCCCCGATAATAATAACATCATAATTCATTTTATCCATCTTCTTTTCCTCATTTACTAATTATATTTATAATGCCGAAGGCATATCGCATACCAAAGGTCAATTCACGCCGTTAGGCAATTCATGCGCCGTCAGGCGCAATTCATGACCGAAGGTCAATTCATGCCGTCAGGCAATTCACGCCGTTAGGCAATTCATGCCGCCAGGCAATTCACGCCGTCAGGCAATTCACGCGCCGCAAGGCGCAATTCATGACCGAAGGTCAATTCATTGCTTGCAGAGCAAGCAAACTGTTTCAACATGCGTTGTTCTCGGGAACATATCAACAGGCGTTGCCTCAACAGCTCTGTATCCCTTTTCATCAAGGATTGCAAGGTCGCGCGCAAGAGTTGCGCTGTCGCACGAAACATAAACAATTCTTTTCGGGTTCATTAGTTTTATAACATCAAAAAGTTCTTTGTTGCATCCTTTTCGCGGAGGGTCAAGAACAACAACATCAGCCATTATTCCTCTTTTTTCAAGCTCCCTTGCGCCGTTTAAGGCATCTGCGCAGATGAATTCGGCATTCTGAATACCGTTTATCCTTGCATTTTTCTTTGCATTTTTAATCGCATCCGAAACTATTTCTATTTCGAAAACCTGCTTTGCATTACCAGCCATTGAAAGCCCGATTGTTCCGACTCCGCAGTATAAGTCAACTAAGTTTTCTTCTCCTGTAAAAGCTGCATATTCAATTGCTTTTTCGTAAAGCTTTTCGCACTGATTGTGGTTAACCTGATAAAAGGATTCGGGCGAAATTTCAAACTTCTTGCCGAGAAGAATATCGCATATTGTTTCTTCTCCCCATATGACCTTGGTTTCATCACCAAAAATAACATTGCCCGCGTTTTTATTTATATTAAGGCAAACGCTTTTCATACCTTCTATCTTTTCAAGCTCTTCAACAAGAAGCTCTTTTTTGGGAATATCCTTGCCGTTTATAACGGCGCAAGCCATTATTTCTCCGGTTGAAACAGCCTTTCTCAAATATATGTGGCGAAGCAGCCCTTTTTTGCTTCTTTCATCATACGAGGTTATGTTCGCTTTTTTAACCCACTTTGAAAAAGCCTCAAGACAATATTTGAAATCCTCCTGCTGCAAAAGGCAATCCGAACAGGGAATAATTCTGTGGCTCTTATAAGCATAAAAACCGGCTGTCAGCTCGCCGTTTTCAATAAACACGGGAAACTGAGCCTTGTTTCGATAACGATTTGTTTCATCAGCAGGAATTATTTGTTTAATCGGAAAATCAAGGTGGCCTATTCTTTTGATTGCATCCTCAACGCGGCTCTGCTTATATTTTAGCTCCTCATCATAGGTCATATTTCTTAGCGAACAACCGCCGCAGCTCTTAAATGCAGGGCAATCGGAATCAATTCTCGAATCCGAGGGAGATATAATCTCCTGAACTCTTGCAATGCAGTAGCTTTTAGAAACCTTTATTATATGGGCAGTTATATCATCACCCGGAACAGCTCCGCGAACAAAAACCGCCATACCGTTGTAATGAGAAACCGCCGAGCCCTCGCTCGTCATACCTTCAATATGAAGTTTTATTTCATCGTTCTTTTTTATTGTTTCCATATTGCCACCCATTTTAAACCATTATATATAATAGCATAAATAATATAAAAGAACAAGAGATATTTTACGCCATGGGGACGCACCGCCTTCGGAGGAACGTCCCCGTGTGCTGTTGAGGGAACGACCAAATATAATCAAGCGCGAATGTGTCGCCCGACAACTCGGAACTCGGGGCTCGGCACTCGGGGCTTGAAATTCCTCCGCCGATAATATAATCGGAGCGCAGCGACCCTTGTGGTGTACCCCATGTCAAGTACAATTTTGATTTTTAGTGTAAAGTAAGTTAGTAAAGTGTGGTATAATGCTAATGCTTTACCAATACGGAGGATAGGGCAACGCTGGGGAGCGATCC
>JAFUZY010000163.1 GCA_017476375.1 Eubacterium sp. | reverse complement strand
GTACAAGTATCCGCATCGGTTACAAATCAAAATGCTTTTCATTTTGATTTGAGAGGATAAACATATGAAGGGATTATTAGCGTTTTGCTTTGCAAAATGCTTCAATCCCGTAATATGTTTGGACGAGGGAACCGTTGGTCGGAGTTGGCGGGACATCCGCACCCGAATTAAAAGGTATAATGTTATGTTGGAATTAATCAAAGAACAAAATGTTTGGGATAATTTAAAAAACAGCAGCAAGCCCGTTGTTTTATACGGTATGGGTCTTGGGGCTGAGAAGATTATGGATACCCTGGCGGCTTATGGCGTTGAAGTGAGCGATATTTTTGCTTCCGACGAATTTGTAAGGGGGCATTCGTTTCGCGGTTTTAAGGTTCTTAAATACAGTGAGGTATGCGAAAAATACAAGGAGTTCAATGTTGTTTTATGCTTTGCTTCAAGGCTTGATGATGTTATAGAAAGAATCAGCGAAATCAACAAGGAACACAGCGTTTTTGCCCCCGATGTTCCGGTTGCAGGAGGAGGTCTTTTCAGCAGGGAATTTATCGCCGAAAACGAGGAAAAATTTGATTTTGTTTATAATCATCTCGCAGATGAAGAAAGCAAAAAAACTTATCTTGATATACTCAATTTCAAAGTCAGCGGAAGGATTGAATATCTTTTAAATTCTTTTGCAGATAAAGAAAAGATATACAGCGATATTCTTAAACTCAGCAGCGATGAAAACATAATCGACCTCGGCGCATACGATGGCGACACAATAAGGGAATTTCTTGATTACACGGGCGGTCAATACAGCTACATAACCGCCCTTGAGCCCGATGAAAAGAATTTTGGAAAGCTACTTAAAAACACGGAGGAGCTTTTTGATATAACCTGCCTTAATATGGGCGCATGGGATAGAAAAGACACTCTGATTTTTGATGGCAAGGCAGGGCGAAATTCAAAGCTTTCTTCAAAAGGAAAAGCCACTGAGGTTATTGATGTTGACTCCCTTGAGCTATCCCCCACTTTTATAAAAATGGATATTGAAGGAGCAGAGCTCAAAGCACTGAGCGGAGCAGAAAAAACGATAAAAGCATATAAGCCAAAGCTCTATGTTTGCGCCTACCACAGAAACGAGGATTTGTTTTCTCTGCCGCTAAAAATATGGGAGCTTAATAAGGACTATAAAATCTACTTTCGCCATTCAAAATACATTCCCGCCTGGGAAAGCAATTTCTACTGCATTTAGATTTACTCTATTTGCACACTTCGCCCTTTACTTTATCGCTTTAAAGTGTTCATTTGGGGACAGTCCCCAATGGTACGACAAGTGTCTATTATTGTTTCAAAAAAATTGTAACAAATTAAATAATCCGTTGTCTAACATATGAAAGGCGGTGAGAAAATGCAAAATAACACAGATATTTCTGAAAAAGCACTGTATGCCGAATACAGCTCTGTTTATTATTATGCATTAACTCTCTGCCGTGATGAAAATATGGCACAGGATATAACGCAGGAAACTTTTTTAAAAGCGATGAATGCTTTTAAAAAGTTTAAAGGCTCAAGCAGTTTATATACATGGCTTTGTGCAATAGCAAAAAACATCTGGCTCAATAAATGCAAAAGCCAAAACCGTGAGATTTATATTGATGAAATCGAAAATACTCTGACATCAAATGAAAAAACGATTGAGTATACTCTTGATGACAAGGAAATTGCAAGGGCGATTCATATTATTCTTCACTCAATGAAGGAGCCTTATAAAGAGGTTTTTACTCTGAGAACATTCGGAGAGCTTCCGTTTTCAGATATTGCCGAGCTTTTTTCAAAAACTGAAAGTTGGGCAAGAGTTACATATCACCGTGCTAAAAAAATGATAACTGAAACTCTGAGAAAGGACGGATATATTGATGAATAATAACATAGATTGCGATGTAGTTCTTGATTTGCTTCCCCTTTACTGTGATAACGTTGTTAGTGAAAAAACAAAATCAGTTGTAAATATTCATTTGCAAAACTGCGAAAAATGCAGCGAAGAATACAAAAAGCTGCTTTCAGATATTCCTGCTGATAATGAAAAAGTAAATACACAGGAAAAATTTATCAACACAATGAAAAAACAAAAAAATAAAACAAAGACAAAGATATTTGCTTGCGTTTTAATTGTTTTTTTCTTGCTGCTAGGCGGATTTACGGTTGAACATTACTGGGGCGATAATATTTATGCCGCATTTGTTTTTAAAGACAGCGATGTTGTTAAGGTTAATGATAATACCTTCAAAGCACCTAAGGATAATCCTACTGCCTTTAATTATTATATGACCCAAAACGAGGGGTGGTATTTTAAAGACCAGCTCGGCTCACTGTTAGTTTTTGAAAACGATGATAAGGTTGCAAACTGCCAACTTGAATTTAAAGAGTTTTATGCTCTGTATACGGTTGATTATGAAGATAAAATAAAGCCATCTTCTGAATTAGTAAACCTATATGCAAAATGCATTTATTCTTCCTATTTCAAAAATGGTGTAGTAACTTATACAAACGGCGAAGACAACGATGAACACAACTCAACCTGGACAGTTGCCTGGAATGATAACGATGAATCACAAGTAACAAGCGCAAGACTGATTGTTGAGGACGGTGGCGAAGAGGTTTACTCAAAAAAGCTTCAAATACAGGAAAGCGCAGACATACACGGCTGGCACAATTTCGTTCTAGCGCCGACAAGCTTTACTGCTGAGTGCAAAAGCAATAAAGATTACCGAGCCTATATTGAATTGGTTGACAGCAATTCGGTTATATACAGAGTATGCCTTGATGAAACCGAATGGACGCTCAGCGACCCAAATGATGCTTCCAATGATATCATCATTATCGACGCAAACGGAGAATATTCTTATTGGAAATATCTTGAAGAAACAAATTATAAATAAAAACAAAAAAACTTCGAGAAACACTATCTTAAATCTTTCTTTCCACTTTACCACTTTAAAGTGTTCATTTGGGGACAGTCCCCAATGGTACGACAAGTGTCTATTATTGTTTGAGCGCAGCGAGCAACCGAAATTCGTAATTTGTAACTCGTAATTCGTAATTATAAAAAACGCTCCGCATTTCGCGGAGCGTAATTTTTATATTATGCAGCGTGTTCTTTTGCTGCTCTTTCCATTGCGAGTTTATAATCTCTTGTGTCAGTGAAGATTTCGTTTGTATACGGATTCTTCTTCTGTTCCTTAGCTCTCTTGAAGATGCCAACGATAACAAGAACATTAACTGCGATTGCAAGAACTGCAACAACGCCCTGTGCCTTCGGGTTAGCATCAGCTGCTGTGAGAACAAGATTCGGGTTCATTCTGCCTGTTGCATCGGTTGCAAACTTAGCTGCATCTGCGTAAACAGTCGGAAGAGTTGTGAATCTTGAGTGGTTCTGGAAGCTCGGGAATACCTGAGCAAACATACACCAGAGTGCAAGAGTGTTTGCACGGTTCTGAATCCAGCCGCCCTTGTTCCAGAATGCATTTGCAAAGGTTGGAGCAAGAAGAAGAGCAACGCCGCAGTACCAGGTGTGAAGAGGAAGGTTGAGATATGTATATTCAAAGTTCCAAACATCATATGCGAGGATGAACTGCCATGTCATATCGGGCCAGAGCATATCCTGCTGCTTATTCTTTGAAGAATAGATTCCGAACCAGCCTGTCATACAGAAAATATTTATGATACCTGCAATACCGTTGAGGATGTTCCACCATCCGCCGTAAAGCCATACGCCTTCTGATGAATACCACCAACCGCCTGCCATTCCGCCAATCTGCATACCTTTGATTGCAGACTCGAAGTCGGAAGCTACTGCGATAAGAATATTGATACCAACGATGATGAACGGATAACATTTGAACCAGTGGCTCTTGCCAAGGCTGCCCCAGTGATACTTGAGTATCATAAAGCCAACGCATCCGATTGTTGCAGCATAGAGCTTAGCATAGTGGAACCAGCCGTTCATCTGAACAATTGTCGGATTGTCTGCGGCAAAGGTTTTAGCGCCGATGTTGATAACAACAAAGTAAACTGTTAGTGCTAAAGGTAAAACAACAAAGCAGAAAATTCCGCCTGCTTTAGTGCGGCGTGCTATTTCATTAGCAACGATGAGTCCAACGAAAACCAAACACCAGCCGAGTAACTGCCAGATAGAGGTTTCGCCGTAAATTTGGAATAACATACCCATTATGTTTTCCTCCCTCTCTTTTTATTAATGAAGAATTAATAATGAAGAATGAAGAATTTCGGGTGCTGCGCACGGCTATTTATAATCGGGTGCGGGTTATTCCCCTGCTAGGGGAAATGTCGAGCTTGCGAGACAAAAGGGTCTGGCGCCCGCTCCAAGGGGCACGCCTGCAATTCTTAATTCTAAACTCTTAATTCTTAATTCACGTTATATTGCTTCAATTTCTTTAATCTGAACCTCATTGCCCTGAATCAAAAATGTGTTTTCGCTTTTGCAATAAGGGCAGATTTTTGCATATTTAACCGTTTCATAGGTTTTTTCGCAATCCTCGCAAAAAGTTATTGCGTCAATCTTTTCGGGGATTAAAACGCTGTCTTTCATAAGTTCGTGCTTTTTAACCGCCCATTTCCAGCAATCCTCAAGATAGCTTGGGATAACCGTTGAAACCTCGCCGACCTCAAGGGTTACCGAAGCCACCTTTTCAAGATTCTGTTCCTTTGCAATTTCCTCAATAGTATCAATTATATGAAAAACAATTCCTAGCTCATGCATAGTTAATTCTTCTTTGCAGCTCTCTGAGCCTTTTTGATTTTAATTTCACGCTTGATAATATTCGGGAAAATTGCCTTTAATTTATCCTCTGCCTTATACATTGTTGAGCATTCGGGACGGTCTCTGTAAAGATGAATTGCATCAAATTCGCACTTGGTTGTGCAAACGCCGCAGCCAACGCATCTGTTCGGGTCAACTATTGTTGCTCCGCATCCGAGGCATCTTGCAGTTTCAATCTTAACCTGCTCTTCCGTGAGCAGCTTATAATCATCCTTGAAGCCCTTCGGGTCAACCTTCTTAGTCGGCTGAGGAATCTGACGATGTGCTGTGTCGTAGCTTTCAAGAACGATATTATCCTTATCAAGCTCAACATAGTATCTCGGATTTCTTCCGATTGTTAAGGTTGAATGAGGCTGAACAAATCTGTGGATTGAGATTGCGCCTTCCTTACCCATTGCAATAGCATCAATTGCAAATCTCGGTCCGGTGAACGCGTCACCGCCGACAAAAACATCGCTCTGTGCAGTCTGGAAGGTGAAAGTATCCGCCTTTGCGGTGTTGTTTCTGTTGAGTTCAACGGCTGTTCCCTCAAGAAGTCCGCCCCACTCAATTGCCTGACCGATTGAAAGAATAACGCTGTCGCATTCAACGGTCATTGTTTCGTTTTCATCATAAACGGGAGCAAAGCGATGCTCATCATCGAAAACAGAAACGCATTTTTTGAATACAATCGCCTTAACCTTTCCGTTTTCGTCCTTAAGAATCTCTTTGGGTCCCCATGAATTGTTAATTGTTACGCCGTCTTCAAGTGCTTCTTCAATTTCATCTGCAGATGCCGGCATTTCCTCTCTGCTCTCAAGGCAGAACATCGAAACATTTTCAGCACCGCAGTGAACAGAAACTCTTGCAGCGTCAATAGCAACATTACCGCCGCCGACAACAACTGCAGTTTTGCCGATATCATAAGCTTCTTTTTCAGCAGCCTCGTGCAGGAATTCAACAGCGGTTAAAACGCCGTCTGCGTCTTCACCGTCAACTCCTGCTTTTCTTCCGCCCTGAGCACCGATTGCCATATAGAAGGCTTTGTATCCCTGAGCGCGAAGCTCGTCGAGAGTTATATCCTTGCCAACCTCAACGCCGCATTTGATTTCAACGCCCATTTCTCTGATTATATCAATCTCGGCGTCGATAACGGTTTTTTCAAGCTTGTAGTTCGGAATACCGTAGCGAAGCATACCGCCCGGCTCCTCGTTCTTTTCAAAAACGGTTACATTGAGATAACCCTTTTCAGCAAGGAAGAATGCGCAAGAAAGACCTGCAGGACCTGCGCCGATGATTGCAACCTTTTCGGTGAAGCCCTTTTCTCTGTCGAATACACCGTCAACGGTGATTTTCGGAATAACCTTCTTAGGAATAACCCTTGATTCGTTAGCCATATCCCTGTGTGCAAGGAATTTTTTAACATCATCAATTGCTATTGCCTCATCAACTGTTCCTCTTGTGCAGGCTTCCTCACAGCGCTTGTTACAAACGTGACCGCAGACTGCGGGGAACGGATTTTCTTTCTTGATAAGCGCAAGAGCTTCATCATATCTGCCCTGAGCCGCCATCTTAAGATAGCCCTGAATAGCAATATGGGCAGGGCAGGCAGTTTTGCAGGGAGCAGTTCCTGTTTCGTGGGTGTTGATTCTGTTTTTATCCCTGTATTCCTCTTCCCACTTTTCGGGTCCCCATTTAACCTCATCGGGAAGTTCCTGACGGGGATATTCAATCTCGCCCTGCTTTGTGCAGAGCTTCTGACCAAGCTTAAGTGCGCCTGCAGGACAATGCTCAACGCAGCGACCGCACGCAACGCAGTTTTCCTTCTTAACCTTTGCAACATAAGCCGAGCGGCTCATATTCGGGGTATTAAAGAGCTGCGAGGTTCTTAAAGCATAGCAAACATTGACATTACAGTTACAGATTGCAAAAATCTTATCCTGACCGTCAATATTGGTTATCTGATGAACAAATCCGTTTTCCTCACCCTGACGGAAGATTTCAAGAGCCTGCTCTTTAGTTATGTAGTGGCCGCCCTTCTTGGTTTCAACAACATAATCAGCCATATCGCCGACCGCAACGCACCATCCTTCGGGGTCATCTGCGCAGCCCTCATCATAGGTTTGCCTTGAATAACGGCATGAGCAGGGTGAAGCTGCATATTTTCCGTCATATT
Organism: Eubacterium sp.; assembly: GCA_017476375.1. GTDB lineage: Bacteria > Bacillota > Clostridia > Oscillospirales > Acutalibacteraceae > Eubacterium_R. Next base: position 10,813 of record JAFUZY010000163.1, on the reverse strand, counting down.
TATCAAGCCAGTAAGAGATTTTTTCAACATTAATGGCTTCGTTTTCCATTTCAATTGCCTTTTCAACAGGAATAACATGCATTCCTATTCCCGCTCCTCCGGGAGGCACCATCGGAGTTATCTTTTCAAGCGGAAGTCTTGTCATTCTCTCAAAGAATCTGCCAAGCTCGGGATGCTTATCAAGAAGCTCCTTGTTCATATTTGAAAACTCGCCCGAACCCGGAACGAACATCGGAAGAACCCACTGTTTTTCGTGCTGCTCATTCTCGTAGTTCCATTCAATAAGTCCGTTTTCGCTCATTTGGTCGAGCAGCTCCTGCAAATGCTCGTCGGAAATATTCATATTCTTAACAAGCTTCTGCATATCCGAAAAAGTTCTCGGATGGCGCTTTTTCATTCTCATTGCAACCTCTGCCATCTCATCGGTCGGGCAAATGGTTGCAACTGCCCAGTACTCGGGGTCCTGTTTGGTAATCTTCTGAGTTCCGAGAACAATCGGCACCCTGTCGGTTATCATTCTTCCGAGCTTCATAATGGGCTCACGAACAGGGATTGAATCATCGTAAGTCCACTCGGGCGCATAGCCTAACAATTTATCTGCCATAGCTGTTTTCCTTTCCATCATATATTGTTAATATTTTAACATTTTTATATTGTATAGTCAATATATATAAATATTAAATAGATATAAACTATATAATGTGAATTATTGTTCACTTGTTTCTCTTGACTAAAAAGCGATTTAAACTTATAATACATTTATATTTCTGCCCGTAGCATAATTGGATAATGCACTTGATTCCGATTCAAGCGATTACAGGTTCGAGTCCTGCCGGGCAGGCCAAAGAAAAAAGAGGGCTAACCTCTTTTTTCTTTAAAATTATTCGGAGGAAGTATTATGGATAACGAAAATATGGACCTTCTTGTTGCAAACAGGGAAAAAGCCATTGTTAAAACAAGTTTTATCGGAATCGGCGCAAACGTTCTTTTGGCAGCGTTTAAAGCAGTTATCGGGATGATAACCCATTCAATAGCCGTAACGCTTGACGCGGTTAATAACCTTTCAGACGCGCTTTCATCGGTTATAACAATCATTGGCGCAAAGCTCGGAGCAAAACTTCCCGATAAAAAGCATCCTCTCGGCTACGGAAGAATTGAATACCTCAGCTCAATGATGGTTGCTGCAATAGTTCTTTATGCAGGTATAACCTCTGCGGTTGAATCCGTTAAAAAAATAATCAGCCCCGAAAAAGCCGAATACAACACTGTTTCGCTTATAATCATAGCAGTTGCAATCGCTGTTAAACTTGTTTTGGGTCAGTTTGTTAAGGCTCAGGGAAAGAAATTCAATTCAGGCGCGCTTGTTGCCTCAGGCTCGGATGCGCTTTTTGATGCAATTCTTTCAACCTCAGTTCTCGCTTCCGCTATAATCTATCTGGTATTCAATATTTCGCTTGAAGCGTATGTCGGCGTTGTTATTGCCGTTTTCATAATCAAAGCAGGCGTTGAAATGATGGTTGAAACGCTCAACGATATTCTCGGCAAGCGCAGTGAAAAGGAAGAAACGGCAAAGATTAAGCATCTTATCTGCGAAGAACCCGAGGTTCGAGGTGCATACGACCTTATTATGTATAACTACGGTCCGAATAAAAACTACGCAAGCGTTCATCTTGAATTGCCCGATACAATGACCGTTGACGAGGTTGACAGATTAACCCGACGCATTCAGGCAAAGGTTTACACCAAAACAGGAGTTATCCTAACAGGAGTCGGCGTTTACTCCTTCAACACATCTGATGACGAAGCCGCTAAAATAAGAAACGCAATTCATAAAATGGTTCTTGCGCACGACTGGGCGCTTCAGATTCACGGTTTTTACGCCGACACAGAAAAGAAAACGATGCGTTTTGATGTTGTTGTAAGCTTTGATATTGACAAAGCTGAGGCAATGGAAATTCTTCAGAAGGAAGCCGACAAGCTCTATCCCGACTATGAAATTATGATAGTTCCCGATATAGACGCATAGGCAGCGTGAGGTGATAAAATGGGCAGTTCTGCCGATAAACAGTTTAATAAAATGACGCAGACGCCTGTTAAAAAGCTGATTTCGCGTCTTGCAATTCCAACCGTTATCAGTATGCTGATAACAATGCTCTATAATATTGCAGACACATATTTTGTTTCAAAAATCAGTGTTTCAGCAAGCGCTGCAACGGGCGTTTTGCTCAGCCTGATGGGACTTATTCAGGCATTCGGATTTATGTTCGGGCAGGGTGCAGGCTCAAATATCAGCAGAAGGCTCGGCGCAAAAGAGATTGAAGAGGCAAGAAAATATTCCTCAAGTGCATATTTCTGGGGACTTGCAATCGGGCTTATCATAATGATTTTCGGTTTGATTTTTCTTGAGCCCTTTATGATGCTTCTCGGAAGCACTAAAACAATTCTTCCTCTTGCAAAAACCTACGGAATGTATATTCTTATTGCCGCTCCTGCTATGACAACCTCCTTTGTTATGAATAATATCCTTCGTTTTGAGGGTATGGCAAAGCTTGCAATGATTGGAATTACAACCGGCGGAATACTCAATATGGCGCTCGACCCGATATTGATTTTCACCTTTGATATGGGAATTGCCGGCGCAGGAATAGCAACCGCGCTTTCGCAGTATATCGGGATGTTTATTCTGCTCAGTGTTTTTCTTATGAAAAAGCCGCAGAGCAGAATTTCACTGAAATATTTTACCTTTGAATTCAGAATACTAAAGGATATAATTGCAGTTGGTCTACCGAGCTTTGCAAGGCAGGGGCTTAACTCAATTTCAACTATGTTTTTAAACATTCAGGCTGCGCCCTTCGGGGATGAATGCATAGCCGCAATGAGCATAACGGCAAAAATCGGTATGTTTATTTTCAGCGTTGCGCTTGGTATAGGTCAGGGTTTTCAGCCCGTTTGCTCATTCAACTATGGCGCAAAGCTCTATGAAAGAGTTAAGGAGGCAATCTATTTTCTTTGGAAATTTGCAACTGCAGTTATAACCGTTATGGCGGCAATCTGCTTTGCATTCGCTCCGCAGGTTATTGAGCTTTTCAGAAGCGACGCAGGCGTTGTTGAAACAGGAACGAGGGCGTTAAGGCTGCTTTGCATAGCACTCATAACTCTGCCAACGGTTATGCTCGGCAATATGACCTTCCAGAGCGTTGGCAAGAGCGCAAGAGCGTTTTTCCTCGCCTGTGCGCAAAACGGATTATTCTTCATTCCTCTGATTCTCATTCTACCGAAGTTTTTCGGAATATGGGGAATACAGCTTTCATGGCCGATTTCATATCTCATTTCGGCAATAATAGCCATTCCGATGATAATACAATTTCTTAAAGAATTAAACAAAAAAATCGATTCGCAAAATTAGCGAATCGATTTTTTATTATTCAATTCCTAAAATATCATCCGACTGTGAGGAGTCGAGTGATTCAACATTTCTGAGATTTTTCTGAATAATGCTGTTTCTGTGGTCTGCTTCATCAAGCACCTTTCCAGCCTCATCAACCTTCTTTCTTGCCTTTGCAAGAAGGTCGCCGAATTTATCATACTGCGATTTTGCCGCACCGAGAACCTTCCATACCTCATTTGCCTTCTGATTGATGGCAATTGAACGGAAGCCCATTGCAAGCGAATTGAGAAGCGCGGTAATCGTACTTGGTCCCGCAATCATAATTCCCTGCTGCTGAAGATTTTCGGCGATTCCGCTTTGCGAGCTCATAATCTCTGCATAAAGTCCCTCGGTTGCAAGATAAAGTATTGCAAAAGGTGTTGTTTCAGGAGTTGAGATATACTGTTTAACAAGTTTTGCTTCGTCCTTAACCCTTTGTTCAAGAGCTTTTTTAGCCTTTGTAACAGCATCTAAATCCCCTGCTTCCGCAGCGGCGGCAAGCCTTGCATAATCCTCCATCGGGAACTTAGAATCGACGGGAAGCCAGGTTATTGAATCATCCTCGGCACTCGGAATTTTAACCGCAAATTCAACCTGACCATTATATTTCGGATTGGTTTTAACATTAGTTTCATACATTCCGGGAATGGTCTGGTCAAGGATATTACCAAGCTGAACCTCTGCCCAGGTTCCGCGGCTTTTAACATTGGTTAAAACCCTGCTAAGCCCCTTAACGCTATCGGTAACTCCGCCTGAAAGTTCCTTCATTTCGCCAAGTGATTTATAAACATTTGAAAGCTGCTCGGAAACTGTTTTAAACGATGCGTTAAGCCTTGTGTTAAGGGTTTCGGTCAGCTTTTCATCAACCGTTTTTCTCATTGTTTCAAGCTTTTCCTCATTGCTTTTCTGCATAGAGGAAATCGCTTCGCCGATTGCCTTTGTCTGCTTATCGGCATTATTATTCAGCGTTTCCATAAGCTTTATCTGCTGCTCATAGTTTTTATCGGTTAAGCCCTTCATCTGATCTGAAAGGTTTTTCATATCAGTTTTATTCTGGTTTGCAACCATATCAATTTTCTGGCTGAGAAGCTCAGTAGAATTATCAGTTTTCGGCTTTTTTGTTAATACAACAATCAGAATAATCAGCAGTAAAGCAATGGCAACGGCAAGTAAAACAACTGTTAAATCCATTAATAAATCACTCCGTCCGATACATCAAATTTCAAAACGTCTGCCTTGCCGTCTTGAACATAATCAATAAACACAGTATCTTTATTAACATTTATAGCAGTAATCTCGGCGTTATCGGTTAAAATATCCTTAAAGGTTTCAAGCTGCTCTTCATCGTATTCGGCAACGTTGTCGCTCATAAACAAAACTCCGCCGAAGAGCTTGATGAATTTTCCGAGAAGCTTCTGCTGCTCGGGAGAAAACTTGATATTTGTTCTTCTGAGAAGGAAAACATCGGGGTCGCAAAGAAATGCTCTTCCGTTAAAACATCTTCTGTAAATACTGTTATTGATTGCATTCGGAGTTGAAACGTCCTCGCGGTGCATATTCTTTCTGAGAAGGTTATGCTTCCACCAAAGAGCCATATCAGGACCTATTCTCATATATTCAACCCTGCCAAAGCACGGCATCTGCTGAACTCCGCAGCCGAGAATCTTTTTATCGCCAACGCATTCTCTGAGCAGCTCGATTGAATCATACGCAATTTCGCCCCTCGTTTTATTATACATAGGAACGATTGAGGCTGCATAGAGGAAATCGAGCTTAACAAGGTCGAAGCCCCAAACATTTAAAACCTCGTTGAAAACGCTCTTTATGTATGCACGCGCATCCTCGTTATAAATATCAAGAGCATAGAAGCCGCCCCAGTTTGCGCCAACGGGAATCGGCTTGCCCTTTTTATCTTTAATAAGCCAGTCGGGATGCTCGGCAGCAAGCTTCGAGCCCTTCTGTGCGCCAAACGGCGCAAGCCAAAGACCTGCTTCAAAGCCTTTTTCATGGATTGCGTCAACAAGCACCTTCATTCCGTTTGGGAATTTTTCTGCATTAATTGAAAACCAGTCGCCGACTGCAGTCTGATAACCGTCGTCTATCTGATAGGTGTTAACATAATCCTTCTGTTCATAAAGAGAATTAAGGTCACGGAGAATAATCTCTTCGCTGATGTTTTGATAATAGTTATACCATGAGGTATAGCCCTTTATCTTTTTATCTGTTAAAGGCTTAATACCAAGGGCGTTAAAGTATTCATCAAAAACTGCATCGTATTCGCCTTTTGTAAAAAACAAATCAAGAATCTCATACGGCTCGCTGATGGTTTTGCCCTCTAAATCCTTTGAAAAGGAAAGAGTGTTGCCGTTCATATCGGCGTATATAACGGTGTAGCCGGTTCTGTCAGTCATCGAGCCGAAGAAATCAAGCTCATCTCCGTTGCGAACATATGCAAGCGAATGGGAATGGAATTTTCCCGCTTCCTTTTCACTCTTAACAAAGTTATAGTCGCCAACATTATTAAGTCCGAAAACTTTGCCGAAAAGACTCTTGCCGACTAATCCGAGACCGGGCATTTTTTCATTTTTGGAAAACTCCTTGGTATCAGTCCAGGATTGAAAGCCGTTTGCAAAAAATGTTGAGTTCTCTGAAAAGGTATAGTCCCTTGTTGCAAAAAAGCTTTTTATCTGAACATCCTTTGAAGGATTGAGCAAAATCTTTAATCCCTTTTCACTTTCCTTAATATCAAGTGAAAAATCATCATTGTCGCCACTCGCGATTTTAATTCTTCCGTCTGCAATATAGGTGAATTGAAACTTATATTCCATAGCATATCTCCTTGTGGATTTTATACATACATTATACACTATATTAAACATTTTTCCAACAACTAATTTTGACTTAAAAGGGTCAGACCCGTTTTTAGTTCTTATCAAACATTCTTTTAAAAGCTCAACAACCGGTTTTGTCGCAACATTGTTGCTACAAATGTTGACTTGCGCATATAATAATGATATAATAACAGCAGAAAATAGTGTTGGAGGTAATAGCATGAGTAATGTAGTATCATCCCCTAAAACTGATATGTTCCGCTTCAGAATCAATCCCGATGTTCGTAAAGAGGTTGAAGCTATTTATGAAAAAAACGGTCTTTCATTAACTCAGGCAATTAATATTTTTATTCAGCAGTCTATCAATTCCGGCGGTCTGCCATTTCAGGTCACAGATGACAATGCCGAGATTATTAAAGCAAAATCTATGGAGCGTTTGATGAAAGAACTTGAAACCGGCAAAGCCTCCGGCGATGTTATTTCTGAGGAAGAAGCGTATACTATGCTCGGGGTTAATGCAATATGAAAGTTGTTTATCGTCCTGCTGCAATTGATGATATTAAATCAACGGCAGCATACATAGAAAACGAACTCAAGAACCCTCAAGCCGCGAATCGTTTTAAAGAAAGAATACTTTATTCCGTTTCTTTATTGAAGGATAATCCCAATATGGGTAATCTTCTTTCAAACAAATTTGATTCCGTATCAAGTGATTATCAGTATATCATCGTGAACAAACAGCTTGTCTTTTATGAAATTACCGACGACATAATTGAAATCATTCGTGTGCTTGATGGCAGAACGGATTACCTAACATACTGTTGTGTATAGTGCAAGTGATATGATGATTCAAAAAAATACCCCGATACTCGTGAGAGTATCGGGGATTTTTGAAAGGAATGGCAATTAAGTAATTGCCGATTTCATATGAGCATTATTTAACTGTTACCTTAATCTTTGTCATCTTGCCGTTGATAGCGTAAACATAGATTGTGCAGGTACCCTTCTTGATACCCTTAATCTTACCGTTCTTATCAACAGTTGCGATGCTCTTATCAGATGTTCTGTAACGGAACTTTGCACCGTGACCGGCAGGAATGTGCTTCTTTTTCTTGTCAACAAGAGTAATCTTTGCTTTAGCCTTTACGGTCTTACCAACCTTTACGGTTAATGCTTTCTTGGTAGCCTTGATGGTCTTAACATTGGTGTACTTCTTGTGCTTTACGCCAACAATATGACCGGAAATGCTTGTTGCAAGAACAACCTTCTTGCCGTTTACAATCTTGTAAGGCTTAACAACTACCTTGAAGTTCTTTTTAAGGTTAAGCTTCTTGCCGTTAATCTTGGTAATAGTAACCTTTGTTGTGGAGTTCTTTTTAACTGTCTTTACAGGCTTCTTGTAGTCTTTACCGCAGTACTGAACATATACAAAGTATCCGTCTGCCTTTGAAGCTTTGCTCCACTTAACAGTTATCTTCTTATCCTTCTGAGTAACGCCGATGCCGTTGTTCATAGCAGTCTTTGCATTCTTCTTTGCTGCTGCAACTTCCTTTGCCTGTGCAAGAGCCTTTTCAGACTCTTCAAGCTGCTTTACAGTTTTTGCAGGAACCTTTGCTTTCTGTTCGTCGGAAAGTGCGTCGTAAGCTGCTCTTGCCGCCTTGATAGCCTTCTCGTCCTTTGTCGTAACGTCGGCTGCCTTGGGAAGCGCTGCAATCTTGTCGGAAGCGTCCTTTGCCTTTGCGGTGTCGTCTGCTTCTTTTGCTGCTGAATATGCTTTTTCAGCGTTGGTCAGCTTCTCGAGCGTTTCGGGAGCAATCTTTGCTTTCTCTTCGTCAGTAAGAGCGTTGTATGCCTTTCTTGCTGCGTCAACCTTGTCCTTGTCGGCAATGGTTACCTTGTCAGCCTCGGGAAGCTCGCTGATTGCTTTGTTAGCCTCTGCAACTGCAAGTGCAGATTCAGCGTCAGTCAGTTTCTTAAGCGTTTCGGGAGCAACATATGCCTTCTGCTCGTCAGTGAGAGCGTCATATGCTTTTCTTGCTGCTGCGATTGCCGCCTTGTTGTCGGTTGTTACCTCGGCTGCTGCCGGAAGTGCTTTGATTTCATCGCTTACTGTTGCTGCTGCGAGAGCGTCTTCTGCGTCGGTGAGCTTCTTGAGCGTTTCGGGAGTAATCTTCTCCTTCTGCTCATCAGTAAGTGCATCATAGAATGCTCTTGCTGCTTCAATAGTGTCCTTGTTTGCTGTTGTTACTTCACCTGCTGCAGGAAGAGCGTTGATTTTTTCTTTAACGCTTGCTACCGAGAATGCCGATTCAGCGTCGGTCAGCTTCTTAAGCGTTTCGGGAGCAATCTTTGCCTTCTCATCGTCGGTAAGAGCGTCATATGCTTTTCTTGCTGCTTCGATAGCGTCCTTGTTTGCGGTTGTTACTTCGTCAGCCGCAGGAAGCGCGTTGATTGCTTCGTTTGCCGTTGCTACTGCAAGTGCAGATTCAGCGTCGGTGAGCTTCTTGAGCGTTTCGGGAGCAATCTTTGCCTTCTCATCGTCGGTAAGAGCGTCATATGCTTTTCTTGCTGCTGCGATAGCTTCCTTGTTGGCAGTTGTTACCTCGTCAGCCGCAGGAAGTGCGTCGATTGCCGCGTTTACTTCTGCTACTGCAAGTGCAGATTCAGCGTCAGTAAGTTTCTTAAGAGTTTCAGCAGGAACATATGCCTTCTGCTCGTCAGTAAGAGCGTCATACGCTTTTCTTGCCTTTTCAATCGCATCCTTATCAGCGGTTGTTACCTCATCTGCTGCAGGAAGTGCATTGATTGTATCGCTGACTCCTGCTGCTTTGAGAGCGTCCTCTGCATCAGTGAGTTTCTTGAGTGTATCGTCGCTTACCTTTTTCTTCTGGTCGTCGGTAAGGTCGTTATACGCCTTTCTTGCGGCTTCAATCTTTTCTTTATCGGCAGTTGTTACCTTGTCTGCATCGGGAAGAGAATTGATAGTCTCCGTTGCAGTACCCGCTGTTTCGGTATCAACAGCGTCCTGCAATGCAGTTTCAGCGTTTGTGAGCTTTGCAAGTACAGTTGCGTCAACCTTTTTCTTTTGGTCATCGGTAAGTGCATTATATGCTGCTCTTGCTGCTTCGATTGCTTCCTTGTTTGCTGTTGTCACATCGTCTGCTGCAGGAAGCGCATTGATTTTTGTAATAACAGCATTTGCCGCGTTTGTATCGTCAACATCTTTTTTAGCAGCTTCTGCGTTTGTCTTTGCAGTTGTAATAGCAGTTTTAGCTGCGTCAATAGCGTCCTGGTCTGCAGTTTCACTATCTGCAACTTCTTTTGCAGCGTCTATTGCAGTTTTAAGTGTGCTTGCAATAGTAGAATAATCCGTATCATCCTTAATGCTGTCATAAAGTGTTTGGGCTGCGGTGATGGCTGTATTAAGGTCTGTTTTGTCAGGACCTTGGGCAATATCAGGTCCATAAGCATACATGCTTGCTTTCTTTTCGCCCTCGTAAACACGTCTGCCGCTGTCATTGCCGTCAAGAACCGTTCCTGTATCATTAGTACCCTCATAAAGTTTCACTCCTTTGCCGAGGGTCAGCGTGCCGTCGTAGCCCTTGCCACCGGCTCCTCTGGTACCATCATTCTGGCCACCGCCACCGGTTCCATTGGTGGTAGTCAGTTTTCCACCATTTATGGTCACTGCTTCAGCAATTCCTGCGCCACCAGCTCCAGTTGTTGCACCCCAACTCATCGAACCAATCGTACCGCCATTACCACCTGTAGCTGTCACTGTTCCTGCATTGATAGTTACAGAGCCTCCGATAGCTGCACCGCCTGCTCCAGTTGTACCATACGCACTCCTTTCACCCAGGTTACCACCCCTGCCGCCTGTAGCTGTCAGTGTTCCACCATTTACGGTCACTGCTCCGTTGATAGCTGCGCCGCCGGCTCCTGATGATACTCTTACACCTATAGTATCGCCACCATTACCGCCTGTTACTGTCACTGTTCCGCCGTTCAGCACGAGCTTGCCGTTACCTGCGACGGTTGAAGATGTGTTTTCGTTCGAGCCATTTACAGCCATTGTACCCTTACCGCTGACATTGAGGGTAGCTCCATCACTTAACGTGATTCCCGCATTTGCCGTCAGCGCAGTGCCTGTTGTTAATGACAGATTTACGGTTCCGTTGACTGTGATGTGACCGCTGATGGTCACACCTCCTGTCGGTACAACATAATCGCCGTTTTCCCATGTGGTCGTTTCTGCGGTGAGTTCTGTTGCATCCACTGCCCACGCCGTCAGGCTCATGCCCGAAAAGCACGAGAATACCATCAACAGCGACAGTACAATGCTTATCACCTTTCTGCTTATTTTTTTGCTTTGTTCCATAATTTTTCCTCCTTAGAACATATTATTTTTTATTTATATTAAGCGTTTTTAGCAAACGCAAAAAGGTACAGCACACCCGAATCAAACGGGCGTACTGCACCTTAAATTACTTTTATAAAAGGGTTGACAAAAGAAAAGGATAGAACTATCCTTGACTGACTGACTGACTGACTGACT
>JAFUZY010000162.1 GCA_017476375.1 Eubacterium sp. | reverse complement strand
GAGGGAACGACCAAATATAATCAAGCGCGAATGTGTCGCCCGACAACTTGCAACGCGAAACGCGAAACGCGCAACTTTTATAATCGTCGCTTGCGACCCGAAACTAACAACTAACATCTAACAACTAACAACTATTTATAATTGCCGACCGCAGCACCCGAAACTCTTCACTCTTCACTCTTAATTCTTAATTTTAAAAAAAGATGCCCGAAGGCATCTTTTTTTAGATAGCAACAATATTAACAAGTTTCTTCGGAACATAGATTTCCTTTTTAATGGTTTTGCCTTCAATAAGCTCGGCAATCTTTTCATCCTGCTTTGCAAGAGCGATAACCTCCTCCTGAGGCATATCAACGGGAATAACCATTCTTGAACGAACCTTGCCCATAACCTGAAGAACGATTTCAACCGTGTCGTCAACTGTTTTTGCTTCATCAAAACTCGGCCACTGAGCTTCGTTGAGCATTCCGCCGAAACTCATATTCTGCCAGATTTCCTCTGTTACATGGGGGGCAAAGGGGTTAACAATGAGCAGAAGGTCTTTAAGCTCGGCTCTGTTGATTGAGCCCTTATCGTAAATCTGATTGAGAAGGGTCATAACAGCGGCAATCGCAGTGTTGAATTTCATTGCCTCAATATCTTCGCTGACCTTCTTAATTGTTTTATGCATTGCGCTTGAAAGCTCTGAGGAATACTCATTTCCATCAGTTGTCATATCCTGAAGCTTCCAGAGTCTGTCGATAAATCTCTTACAGCCCTTAACGCTTGATTCGCTCCAGGGTGCTGCCTGCTCATAGTCGCCCATAAAGAGAACATAGGTTCTTAAAACGTCTGCGCCGTAAACATCAACAACCTCGTTCGGGTCGATAACATTTCCTCTTGACTTGCTCATCTTAACTCCGTCGGGACCGAGAATAAGTCCCTGAGCGGTTCTCTTTAAGTATGGCTCTTTGAAAGGCACTGCGCCGATGTCGTAGAGGAAGCGATGCCAGAAGCGTGAATAAATCATATGTCTTGTTACATGCTCCATACCGCCGTTATACCAATCAACGGGACCCCAGTATTTAAGCTTATCCATATCGGCAAGCGCCTTATCATTATGCGGGTCAATATAGCGAAGGAAGTACCAGGAAGAACCTGCCCACTGAGGCATTGTGTCTGTTTCCCTCTTTGCAGGCTTGCCGCATTTCGGGCATTTGCAGTTAACAAAGGAATCAATCTTTGCAAGCGGACTCTCGCCATCCTGACCGGGTTCAAAGTTTTCAACCTCGGGCAGTCTTAAAGGAAGCTCGTCATATGGAACGGCAACAAGTCCGCAATCATCGCAATGAACAATCGGGATGGGTTCGCCCCAGTAACGCTGACGGTTGAACGCCCAGTCCTTCATCTTATACTGAACGCCGCCCTCGCCTATTCCTTTTTCAGCAAGGTAATCAATCATCTTTGCGATTGAATCCTTTTTGTTATCCATTCCGTTGAGAAATTCGGAATTAACCATTTCGCCGTCGCCGGTGTATGCCTCTGCTTCAATATCTCCGCCCTTGATAACCTCAATAATATCAATGCCGAATTTCTTTGCAAATTCCCAGTCTCTCTGGTCGTGAGCAGGAACCGCCATAATTGCACCTGTTCCGTAGCCCATCATAACATAGTCGGAAATATAAACAGGAATATCCTTGCCGTTAACAGGGTTCTTTGCGGTTAAGCCTTTGATTTCAACGCCCGTTTTATCCTTAACAAGCTGCGTGCGCTCAAACTCGGTTTTCTTTGCGCATTCTTTTCTGTATTCCTCAATAGCATCCATATTGCTGATTTTATCAGCATATTTATCAATCATCGGATGCTCGGGGGCGATAACCATAAAGGTTACGCCGAACAGAGTGTCAGGACGGGTTGTGTATATTCTGAGCTGCTCGTCAACCTCATTCACCGAGAAATTAACGAACGCACCGCGAGATTTTCCTATCCAGTTAATCTGCTGAAGCTTAACATTAGGAAGATAGTCAACCTCTTCAAGTCCTTCAAGAAGCTTGTCGGCATATTCGGTTATGCGAAGATACCAGACATCCTTTGATTTCTGAACAACATCACTGTGGCAAATATCGCATTTACCGCCCTGTGAATCCTCGTTTGAAAGAACAACCTTACATGAGGGGCAGTAGTTAACAAGAGTTTTATCCCTGAAGGCAAGACCGTTTTCAAACATCTTGAGGAAAATCCACTGAGTCCATTTATAGTATTTTTCATCAGTTGTATCAATAACCCTGTTCCAATCAAACGAGAAACCGACCCTCTTAAGCTGAGAGGTGAATTTTTCAATATTCATATCGGTTACTTTTCTCGGATGAATGCCTGTTTTGATTGCATAGTTTTCCGTCGGCAGTCCATATGCGTCAAAGCCTATCGGGAACAAAACATTATATCCCTGAAGTCTTCTTTTGCGTGAAACAACCTCAAGACCGGAATAAGCCTTGATATGTCCGACATGCATTCCTGCTCCCGAGGGATAGGGGAATTCAACAAGGGCATAGAACTTTTCTTTATCGCTTCCGTCAACAGCGTTAAAGGTTCCCTTTTCCTCCCAGATATCCTGCCACTTTTTTTCAATCTTTTTAAAATTATAATCCATCATAAATCCTCCGATAATTACGAATTACGAATTACGAATTTCGGGTGCTGCGCACTGCAATTGTAATTAATTGTCTGAGCGAAGCGAGTAACCTGAAACTCGGAACTCGAAACTCGGAACTCGTAATTATTCTATTCTTTAATTATAAGTTCGTCAATATCTATTTTTTCGCCGTCTTCCCAAAGGCGTTCAATCTGATAAAAATCCCTGCCCTTGTTCAAAAGAATATGAATAACAACGCCTGTGTAATCAAGGCAAATCCATTCGCTTGTTCTTCCCTCGATATGGTGGGGCTCAATTCCCTGCTCGGAAAGCTTGTATTCAACCTCATCGGCAATTGCTTTGAGCTGGGTGTTTGAAGAAGCGCTTGCGATAACAAAATAATCGGTTAAGATTGTTAAATCATCAACCTTAATAACTTCGATATCCGCGCCTCTTTTGCTGTCTATCGCCTTAACAGCGGTTTTAACGATTTCAAAATAATTTTCCATATTTATCCTTTCATTTTATTAATAACATAATTATAGCAACTAAGTGTATCGGGATGTAGTGTTCTTTCATTTGAAACAACATCGCAGATGGTATATTTAAGCGAATAAAGCATTCCTTCAAGAAGGCTTTTATCCGTTTTTTCTCTCATTATTTCAACATCGGGGTAGCTCCTGTCGGCAGATGTGAAATCGGCAAGATAAATAATCATTTCAAAAAGGGTCATATTTTCCCTGCCCGTTGTGTGGTAGCGAATGCCCGAAAGAATATCCTCATCATCTATTTTCAAAACATTTTTAACATACGCTTCGCCGCTCATCTGATGAAAAACTCTGTGGTTATTCTTTTCATAATAAGTCAGGCTATGACCGTTTTTCTCAATCAGCCTTATCTGCTCATCGTTTGGCATTTCTTTTGTTATATCGTGAAGAACGCCTGCAACATATGCTTTTTCTTCATCAACGCCGTATTTTTTTGCAAGCTCCCTCGCCTTCTCGGCAACGCACATACTATGGTGAAAGCGATAGGGCGAAAGGTTTCTTTTTATTAAATCAATATATTCCTCTGTATTATACATAAAGTTTGTTTTCCCTTATATATTCTTCAACAGCTTCGGGCACAAATTCACTGATGCTGCTTTTATTCTTTATCATTTTTCTGAGCTTTGAAGAGGAAATCTCAAAAACATCAAAATCGCATATAACTGAGTTTTCAAGATATTTGTTTTCATTTTTAAACTCAACAAGTCTTTTATAATCCTCGTCGTTTCTTGCAGCGGTGCAGATTGTTGCAAGCTTTGAAATCTCTTCGCTTTTATACCATTTATTGAAATACAAAAACTGGTCCGAGCCCATTATAATATAGAATTCATCCTCGGGGTACAGTTCTTTCAGCTCACAAAGAGTATCAAAGGTATAGCTTTTTCCCTCTCTTTTAAACTCAATATCCGATATTTCAAATTTGCTTTTTCCCTTAGTTGCAAGAGAAAGCATATTAAACCTGTCTTGAGGGGAAGCAAATTCGCCCGAGCTTTTGTGGGGCGCAATAGAAGTCGGAATAAAAATCACCCTATCAAGACCAAGATGCTTCAAATAATTCTCGGCAAGCCTGATATGCCCGAGGTGAACGGGGTTAAAAGCTCCGCCGAATATTCCTGTTTTCATCAGCTTCTTCCCTGCTTCTTTTCTCTGTCGCCCTTATATCTCGGGCGGTCGTATTTTGCATAGGGATTTTTTGCTTCCTTTTCTCTCTGGCGAGCCCTCATTCCCTTGATTTTTGTTTTCTTTTTAGCTGTTGCCTTTGCAGAACCAGAGCCTCTTTTTTTCTTTTTTTCTGCAATGCGCTCTTCATCTGCTTCTCTATACAAAACGATAACTCCGCCGATAACCTGAATAACCTCTGCGCCGAGCTTTTCGGCAAGTTCTGCGGCAAACTCTTTGGGCTTGTTTGGCGCAGTTTCAAGGTGAACACGGATTTTAATAAGTTCGCGAACATCAAGAGTGTCATCTATCTGCGATATGAGATTATCGGTTATTCCCTCCTTGCCAATCTGGATAATCGGCTCAAGCGGATTTGCCTTGGCTCTTAAAGCAGCTCTTTCTTTACTTGTCATAAATTTCTCCATTCATTTATTGTCCGAGCGCAGCGAGTAACCAAAATTCGTAACTCGTAACTCGTAATTCGTAATTATATTAGTTTTTCCAGCTGAGAAACTAATTTTCTCAGTGCATTTCCTCTATGGGAAATTCTGTCTTTTTCATCGGGCGTGTATCTTCCGAAGGCTCTGCCGTCAACTAAAAACAGCGGGTCGTAGCCGAAGCCTTCATTTCCGTCGCGCTCAAAACCTATATAGCCGTGGCATTCGCCTCTGACATTTATCTCTTTTCCGTCAGGGAAAATGCAGCAGATAGCGCAAACATAGTATGCCGTTCTTTTCTCCATAGGAACGCCTTCAAGCTTTTCAAGCAGAAGGTCGTTGTTATCCTCGTCGTCACCGCCCGAAAATCTTGCTGAATAAACGCCCGGCGCACCGCCGAGATAATCAACGCAAAGTCCGCTGTCGTCCGCTATTGCAGGAAGCCCTGTTGCCTTGCAGGCTGCAAGAGCCTTAATCCTTGCGTTTCCCTCAAAGGTGTCGGCGTCCTCAACAACCTCTTCAAGCTCGGTTCCAAGCATTTTTGCGGTTACAACATTTATTCCGAGAGGTGAAAGTATTCTTTGCATTTCACCGAGTTTTTTCTTATTGTTTGAAGCTAAAATAAAATCCATAGGTTTTCTCCGAAAACAGTTTTGAGTTGCGAGTTCCGAGTTGTCGGGTCGCTGCGCTCCGATTGATAAAAGTTTCGCGTTCCGAGTTGTCGGATCGCTGCGCTCCGATAATATAATTGCTGTGCGCAGCACCCGAAATTCGTAATTCGTAACTCGTAATTCGTAATTATTCTTCAATCCCTGTTATAAAATCAGCAATGCTTTCGTCGTTTTCATTGCTTGGTTTAAGGTCGAAGAGCGCTGACGCAAAGGCGTCTGCATCAAAGGGCTGCAAATCGTCTATCTGCTCGCCCACTCCAACAAATTTAACAGGAACATCAAGTTCGTTGTTTATTGCAAGAACAACACCGCCCCTTGCAGTTCCGTCAAGCTTAGTCAGAATAATTCCGGTTATGCCTGCTGCATCCTTGAAATCCTTTGCCTGATTAACTGCGTTCTGACCCGTTGTTGCGTCGAGAACAAGAAGGGTCTCTCTTGAGCAATCGGGAAGCTCTCTGTCGATAACACGGCTGATTTTATTCAGCTCATCCATAAGGTTTTTCTTATTATGAAGTCTGCCTGCCGTATCAATTATAATAACATCTGCGCCCCTTGCCTTGCCTGCCTGAATAGTGTCGTAAACAACTGCGGCAGGGTCGCTGCCTTCGGCGTGTTTGATTAAATCAACCTCCGCTCTGTCCGCCCAGACCTGAAGCTGTTCAATAGCGGCAGCCCTGAAGGTATCGGCAGCGCCGAGAATAACGCTTCTGCCCATATTCTTAAGGCGAAGAGCAAGTTTTCCGATTGTTGTTGTTTTGCCGACTCCGTTAACTCCGATAACAAGGATAACGGAAGGCTTTGTTCTTATTTTAAGATAAGAACCACCCCAAACAACGCCGGCGACAATATCCTTCATCGTTTCTCTTACCTGCGAAACAGAGGTTATTTTATCATTTTCAATTTTTGCCTTAAGGTCTTTGATAATTCTTTCAGCGGTCGGCATTCCGACATCACCCATTATCAAAACCTCTTCAAGTTCTTCAAATAGCTCGTCGTCTATTTTTTCATATGACTGAATAACCTCATCCATCTGAGCGGTTATTCCCTCATCACGGGTTTTCTTCAAACCCTTTCTGAATTTATCAAATAAACCCATATTTTCTCCCTTCGGTCGAAATAGTTTCGAGTTGCGAGCCCCGAGTTCCGAGTTGTCGGGTCGCTTTGCTCCGATTATATAATCGGGTGTGGGCAGCGCCCACCCTCAATTCGTAACTCGTAATTCGTAATTGGAATAAATGCCAACGGCATTTATTCCAGCCCCATCTTTTCAGCAAGTTCGGCGCTCTGAAGCTCAAGAAGCTTTGATACGCCCTTTTCCTGCATTGTAACGCCGTAAAGAACATCTGCTTCCTCCATTGTTCCGCGGCGGTGGGTTATTGAAATGAACTGAGTTTTATTTGTCATCTTTCTCATATATTTTGCAAATCGCTCAACATTAACATCATCAAGTGCCGCTTCAACCTCATCATAAATACAGAAGGGTGACGGTGTGACCTTAAGCACGCTGAAAAGAAGAGCCATTGCGGCAAGCGATTTTTCGCCGCCTGAGAAAAGATTAATATTCTGAACTGATTTTCCGGGCGGCTGAATCTTGATTTCAATCGGCGACTCAAGGCAGTCGTCGGGATTTTCGAGAATAAGTTCGCCCTTTCCGCCTCCGAAGAAATCAGCAAACGAAACCTTGAATTCCTCGTTGATTTTTCTGAAGCTTTCCATAAACTTCTCGCTCATTGAGGCAGTTAAATCCTGAATTATGCTGAGAAGCTCGGATTTTGATTTTTCAATATCGCCGATTTGCTCCTTAAGGAATTCATACCTCTCGGAAACCTCTTTATATTCCTCAATAGCGCCGACATTAACCGAGCCGAGAGCTCTTATTGACGCCTTAATGTCAACAAGCCTTCTCTTTGCGGCAGCCATATCCTCAATAACAATGCCGAGATTCTGAGCCTCAACCTTTGTCAGCTCATACTGTTCAAAGAGCATATTGTTAAGGTCATCATATTCTCTTTCCATTGCATTTTTGCGCTCTTCAAGACGAACGAGCTCAGCCGATAGGCTTTCTTTATCGCCCAGCTTTGTTTTTTCAAGCTCGCGAAGCTCACCGTTCCTCTTTTCAAGCTCGTTTCTTTGGGAAATAAGGTCGTTTATTGAATCGCTTGTTCCCTTTGCCTGCTCTCTGAGAGCATTTGCCTCGCTCTCAAAATCGGCTATTGAAAGCTTTAAGGCTTCGTTCTTCTTGTTAATCTCTTCAATTTCAAGAGTTATTGTATTAATTCTGTCTGACTGAGTGTTCTTTCTCAGCTCAAGCTCTTCAATCGCAAGCTTTGCAGCCTCGCAGTCCTTTGCCAGAGTAACAAGCTCAAGATTGATTTGACTGCTTCTGTTTCTGAACTCCTCGCGTTTTGCGGAAAGCTCATCTGCTCCCGAAGAAATATTATTAAGTTCTTCCTCAACAGAATCAATTTCGTTCTGAATTGCCTGAGCGTCCTCAGACGCCTTTTTGTTTGCTTCTTCAAACAGAAGAATTCTTGAATCCGAGTTTTCTTTCTCTGCAAGAAGGGCATTTTTCTGCTCGGTAAGCGAATTGATTCTGTCGCCAAGAAGTTTGTCATCGCCCTGCGCGCGAATTAAATCCTCCTGCGCGTTTCTTAAATCCGCATCCGATCCCTGAAGGTCGGCAGCCGATTTGTTTGCATCCTCAATCGCAGCCTTAAGTGTTTTTGAAAGCTCGTCAAGTTCTTTTGAAATGCTTTCCGCCTCGGCACCCAGCTCTTCAATCATATTGGCACGCGATAAAACGCCTGCGCCCTTTGAACGGCTTCCGCCCGTCATTGAACCGCCGGGATTCATAACCTGACCATCGAGAGTTACAATCTTATATCTGTTTTTATATCTCTTTGAAATTCCGATTGCGCAGTCTATATCCTCGGCAACAATAACTCTTCCGAGAAGATTGGAAATAATATCCTTATACTGAGCGTCGCATTCAACAAGATTTGAGGCAATGTCAACAAATCCGAAATTATCATCAAGGTCGTTTTCGTCAATGCTCCTCGGCTTGATTGCCGCAATCGGAAGGAAGGTTGCACGACCTGAGTTGTTCTGTTTGAGGAAATTAATCGCTCTTTTTGCATCGCTTTCCGAGGAAACAACGATGTTCTGCATCGCAGCGCCGAGTGCAACCTCAACAGCATTTGAATATTCATTGGAAACGCTGATAAGCTTTGAAAGAACACCGTGAACACCCGAAAGAGCTTTTGCGTCCGCCTGTCTGATAACAGCCTTAACAGCGCCCGAATAGCCCTCCATATTCTTTTCAAGGTCGGAAAGCATTCTCGCCTTTGACTGCTTTTCATTAAGCTTTCTTTCAAGAGCGTCAACATCATTTCTGATTTTTTCAGCCTTTTCGGTTTTTGACTTTAATTTAAGCTGATAACCCTGAACGGCATTTTCATATTCGCCTATTCTCTCTTTTATAAAACCAAGATTATCCTCGCTCTCTTTTTTTGCAGCCTCTGCCTGTGCAATATCCCTGTTACAGCTTGCAATGCTTTCATCAATAGTATCCGTTCTTGATTTGATTTCCTCGATTGATGAAAGCGCCTGAGAGCATTTAACTTTGCAGTCGGAAAGCGCAAGAGTAAGCTCGGCAATCTTTTTGTTAAGCTGAGCGTTTTTGTTTGTTATTTCTTCGTTATCGCTTTGAACCCTTTCAATTTCGCGCGCAATTTCTTCAAGCTCTTTTCTCTTGTTTGCAATTTCGTTTTCACTTTCAATAATGAAGGTGTTTTTCTCATCAATCTGGTCATCAAAGGATGCGCCTAAATCATCGCTTGATGATATTTCGCCGTTTAATCTTTCGATTGTTTCATTGTTATGATTAAGCGTTGCGCGAAGAACATTTATTTCGCCGTCTTTCCTGAGCGCCTCTTCCTCGAAATGAGCGCCACCCTGACGGTTTTCTTCAATAAGAGTGTTTATCTCGGCAGTTTTGTTATAAAGCTCCTGTGCTTCCTCTTCAAGCTTTTCAATCTCTTTTTCGCATATTTCATATGATGCGCCTGCTGCATCGAGCTTATGCTCCTGCTCCCTGAGATTGTTTGTGAAGGAATTTATCTTGTTGAGCCATACGCCGATTTCAAGAGTTTTTTTCTCTTCGCTGAATTCAAGAAACTTCTTTGCCTTTTCGCTCTGAGTTTTAAGCGGCTTAACCCTGCTTTCAAGCTCGCCGAGAATATCGAGAAGGCGAACTAAGTTTTCTTGTGCCTGTTCAAGTCTTCTTTCGGAATCGCGTCTTTTATGACGAAAACGCGAAATACCTGCAGCCTCTTCAAAAAGCTCGCGGCGGTCCTCATTCTTTGCGGAAATGATTGAGTCAATTCGTCCCTGACCAACCATAGAATAACCGTCTGCGCCAAGCCCCGTATCCATAAACAGTTCGTGAATATCCTTGCGGCGAACAACCTCGCCGTCAATCTTATATTCGCTTTCGCCCGAACGATAGTAACGGCGTGAAACGGTTACAACCTCGCCCTTATCCTTAAGTGAGCCGTCGGTATTATCAAGTGTTAAAACAACCTGAGCAAAGCCGAGGGGCTTTCTTGACGAGGTTCCGCCGAAGATAACATCCTCCATCTTCGAACCGCGGAGCGATTTTGTGCTTGTTTCACCAAGCACCCATCTTACGGCGTCGGATATATTGCTCTTTCCCGATCCGTTCGGACCTACTACTGCCGTTATTCCCTTTCCGAAATTCAATTCTGTTTTATCAGGGAAGGATTTGAATCCCTGCATTTCAAGTGTTCTTAAAAGCATATTAACTACCTTGTTTTTATAATTTTTATCTCGTCAACGGCAACCTTGTCGTTTTGAGTAACCTTTATGTTATAACCCTTCTCAATGAGAAAGTAGATGTTTCTTTTCTGATTTCCCTTAAGTTTTGAAACGCTTTTCGGGTTTACAAAAATCTCATAGTCATCGGGAGGATATTTAAGTATTTTATCAAGCATCTTTCTTGACTCAACTATTTCCCCAAAGGCTTCGTGATACGCTCCTGCAACCATATTTTTCTTTATGTCCTGTGAGGCGTGAAGCCCGAGCCGGATTACCTTTATTCCCGCCTGCTCAAAAAGAGAAAGCAAGGTAACGCATAGTTCCGCCGCGTCGTCAACATTCTGAGGAACATATATTTCTCTTTCAAAAAGCTCGGCAAGATATGTATTTTTTAAAACAACAGTCGGGTAAATTCTTACCGTCTTCGGCGAAAGCGCAATAATCTTTTTTGCAGTTTCAATCGCCTTTTCGTTTGTGTCTTTATATAACCCCGTCATCATCTGGAGTCCGAGTTCAAAGCCAAATTCCTTAATAAGTTTTGACGCTTTTTCAACGTCCTCTGCCGTGTGTCCTCTTAGATTTGCACTAAGAACCTCGTCGTCCATACTCTGAGCGCCAAGCTCGATTGAGCTTACGCCGTATTTTTTCAGAACACCGAGTATTTCCTCATCAATAAAATCGGGGCGTGTTGATATTCTTATTCCCTTTACTCTGCCATCCTCAACATATTCATAAGCCGCCTTCAGCAGGCTTATCATATATTCCCTGTCTATTGCAGTAAACGAGCCGCCGAAAAAAGCAATTTCATATTCGTAGCCCTTTCTTTTAAGGGCGGTTTCAACTGCATTTTTAACATCATCGGGGGCAGGCTGTTTTTCTTTGCCGGTTATTGTTTTCTGATTGCAGAAGGAACACTGCTGAGGGCAACCGAGATGGGGCACAAAAATGCTTATGTTTCCTTTTTTCATATTTCAACACCCATAAGCTCAAGCGCCTGTCTTGCAGCCTTCTGCTCGGCATTCTTTTTGCTTGTTCCGATTCCCTTTCCGATAATATTTGAATTCAGTCTGAGTTCAACCTCAAATCTTTTATCATGGTCGGGTCCGCTTGTTTTAACAACCGCGTAGCTTAAACGCTCATCGGGATTCTGCTGAATAATCTCCTGAAGAAGGGATTTGTAATCCTTGAAATTTGAATGATGATTTTCAACCTCTCTTGCAAGAAAACGAAGGATAAATCGTTTTGCCTCATCAATTCCGCCGTCAAGATAAATCGCTGCAATAAGCGCTTCAAATGCGTCTTCTAAAACGGAGGGTCTTGATGCGCCGCCGCTTGCGGTTTCGCCCTTTCCCATCCTCAGGCAGTCGCCGAGGTCAATCTCCTTTGCAAAGCTCGAAAGCGACTGAGTGCAAACAAGCGAAGAACGCAGTTTTGAGAGCCGTCCTTCCGGCATATCGGGATATTTTTCATAGAGATACCGCGCAGACACAAAGGATAAAACCGCATCGCCGAGAAATTCCATTCTCTCATTATATGCAGTTGAATCCTGCTGCTCATTCGCATAACTTGAATGGGTCAGTGCCTCCTCAAGAAGAGCCTTATCTTTAAAGGTATATTCAATTTTTTTCTGAAGTTTTTGAATACTCATTTCTTTGTTCTGCCAACTCTTTTTCTATCTTATCTATTAAATCGGTCTGTAAAAACCACACCGCCTGCTTTATTGCGTTTTTAAAAGTTCTTGCGTCCGCTGAGCCGTGAGCTTTGATAACGGGCTTTTTAACTCCGAGCAAAACCGCTCCGCCGTATTCCTTGTAATCAAATCGTGTTTTCATATCGTCAATTCCGCTCTTTACTCCGAGATATGAAAGTTTTGAAAGGGTGTTTTTTAAGAAAGCCTTTTTTATTTCTTCCATAAGAGCCTTAGCCGCACCCTCGTATGTTTTTAATATGAGATTACCCGTAAATCCGTCGGCAACAACAACATCGGCGTCGCCAAAGGGAATCTGCCGTCCTTCAATATTGCCGATGAAATTATACGGCGCGCGCTTCATAAGTTCATACGCTTCTTTAACAAGGGCATTTCCTTTTGTTTCCTCGGTTCCGTTGTTTGCAAGAGCAACAGCGGGATTTTCGCATTTCATTATGTTTTTCATATAAAGCGAGCCCATTAAGCCAAACTGATAAAGAAATTCAGCCCTGCACTCTGCATTAGCTCCGCAGTCCATTAAAAGAAAGGGCTTGTTTGCGCTCGGAATAACTGAAGCAATCGCAGGTCGTCTTACACCCTTTATCCTTCTTGTTATAAGGGTTCCGCCAACGGTTAACGCGCCCGTGTTTCCTGCGCTTACAAAGGCGTCGCCCTCGCCGTCATTAAGAAGTTTAAATCCAACAGTCATTGAAGAATCGGGCTTGTCTCGGAGAACCGAGGTTGGCTCATCGCACATTGAAATCTCTTCTTTGCAGTGAACAATTCTTGCTTTTTTCAGCTGAATACTGTTTTCTTTAACGCAGGCGTTGATTTTGCCTTCGTCGCCCGTGAAAATAATTTCTTCAATATCAAATTCATCAACTGCAAGCATTGCGCCCCTGATTATTTCAAGAGGTGCATTATCGCCGCCCATTGCATCAACAATTATCTTCATAATACCTTTCTCAGTTCATTGAGCGAACGCTCTGCAAGAGCTGCATAGCGCTCTTTTTTATCCCTTATCTTCGGCTCAATTGCAGGAAGAATCCCGAAATTTGCGCCCATCGGCTGAAAATTTGATACGCTTTCATCGCTGATATAATTTGTTAAAGCGCCAATCATTGTTTTATCGCTCAGAACAAGGGGCTCTTCGTTTCGGGCTCTTCTGAGCGCATTTAATCCTGCCATAATACCTGCCGCAGCTGATTCCATATATCCTTCAACGCCGGTTATCTGACCTGCAAAGAAAATACGGGTATTTGCTTTCAGCGAATAATCCGAATTTAAAACCCTTGGCGAATTGATGAAGGAATTTCTATGCATAACCCCGTATCTGACAAACTCTGCCTTTTCAAGTCCGGGAATCATACTGAAAACTCTTTTCTGCTCGCCGAATTTCAGATTTGTCTGGAAACCGACGAGGTTGAACATTGTTCCCTTGCTGTTTTCGCGTCTGAGCTGAACGCACGCCCACGGTCTGTGGCCCGTGCCGGGGTCAACCAATCCAACGGGTTTCATCGGTCCGAATCGCGGAGCGTCCTTGCCCCGTTTTGCGAGCTTTTCAATCGGCATACAGCCTTCGTAAACATCAAAGTCATGAACAACTGCGCCTTCGGCATTTATAAGCTCTTCAATAAAACTTTCATATTGCTCTTTGTTAAACGGACAGTTGATGTAATCATCCTCGCCGCCCCTGTCATAGCGCGAAGCGGAAAATGCCTTTTCCATATCAACGCTTTCGGCGGTAACTATCGGCGCCGCCGCATCGTAAAACGAAAGATAGTCGCCGCATAGTTTTTTTATCTCTTCAAACAGAACGCCGTCGGTCAACGGTCCCGTTGCAATTATCAGGATTTCATCATCGGAGATTTCAATTTTATCAAAAATCCGATTTTCAACCAGAATATTTGGATGGCTTTTTATCTTTTCGGTTATCGACTTTGAAAAAAGATTTCTGTCAACTGCAAGAGCGCCGCCTGCGGGAACCGAATACTTCCTTGCAGTTTCAACCGTCAGCGAGCCTAAAAGATGCATTTCCTCTTTAAGAAGCCCTGCCGCGCTTTCGATTCTCAACGCCTTTAGCGAGTTTGAGCAGACAAGCTCTGCAAATTATTCACTTTTGTGAGGAGGGGAAAACTTAGCAGGCTTCATCTCAATAAGACGAACCTTTTCGCCCGCATTTGCAATCTGCCACGCAGCCTCAACGCCTGCAAGTCCTGCGCCTACAACCGTAAATCTCATATCCTATTTCTTTCTTGATGATTTAGTAAAGCCGCAGCCCTCTGTATCGGGGCAGTATAAAACTCCGCCCTTCTTCTTAAACAGGGATTTTCCGCATTTCTCGCAAACCTCATCGGTTGGCATATCCCATGTCATAAAGTTACAGTTGGGGTAATTTGAACAGCCGTAGAACGAGGTTCCTCTCTTGGTTTTCTTTTCAATAACGTCGCCGCCGCATTCAGGGCATTTTGCGCTTGTTTTGAAAACAAGTGGCTTTGTGTTTTTGCATTCGGGATAGCCGGGGCATGCAAGGAATTTGCCGAATCTTCCGACCTTTATAACCATATTTCTTCCGCATTTATCGCAGACAACATCGGTTTCCTCTTCCTTGAGTTTTATTTTAACGCCCTGCATTTCCTTCTTTGCTTTTTCAAGGGGCTCCTCAAAATCATCGTAATAAAGCCTTATCATATCAATATAGTCTTTATCACCCGAATCAATTTTATCAAGGTCATCCTCCATCTTTGAGGTGTATTTAACATTAACAATATTCGGAAGCTTATCCTTGAGAAGATTTGTAACCGCTTCGCCAAGCTCCGTCGGAACAAATTGTTTACCCTCGCGAACAACATATTCCTTTGAAAGAATTGTTGTTGTTATTGTTACATATGTTGACGGTCTGCCAACGCCGTTTTCTTCAAGCGCTTTGATGAGGGATGCTTCGGTGTATCTTGAAGGCGGCTGGGTGAAATGCTGATTTCCTGCAAGGGATTTCAGTCTTAATACATCGCCCTTTGCAACGGGAGGCAGCGGAGCCTCGGAGGAGGATTTTGAGCCTTCGTCCGTTTTCTCTTCATAAAGAGCGGTAAAGCCGTCAAACTTAACGCTGTATCCTGTTGCGCTGAAGGTGTAGCCTTTAGCGTCTATTTCAATTTTAATCGTTTCCTGAAGACAGGATTCCATAAGAGATGCAATAAAACGCTCCCATACGAGTTTATAAATCTTATACTGGTCGGAGGTTAAGGATGCCTTAACTCTTTCGGGAGTAACCTCGGGCATTGAGGGTCTTATAGCTTCGTGACCATCCTGAGCGTTGCCCCTTGTTTTATAGTATCTCGGTTTTGCAGGAAGGTATTTTTCGCCGTATGTGCTGAGGATATATCTGTTTCCTGCCGCGCGCGCTTCCTCTGAAATACGAAGCGAGTCGGTTCTCATATAGGTTATAAGACCAACTGTTCCAAGCCCTTCAACATCAACGCCTTCATAAAGTTCCTGAGCAGCCTTCATTGTTCTTCTTGCCTGGAAGGAAAGACGGCGCGAAGCCTCCTGCTGCAGGGTCGAGGTTATGAACGGCGGAGTCGGTTTCTTTGTTCTTGTTCCCTTTTTAACCGAGCTTACAACATATTCTGCGCCTTCTAAATCAGCAAGAATTTTGTCGCTCATTTCTTTATTCTCAATATTTTTTTCGCCAAGCCTAAGCTTGTTTCCGTCGGGGTCGCTGATAAGAGCTGCACCAAAAGCCTTTCTGTCGGGCGGATTTGTGAATTTTGCATCAATCGACCAATACTCCTCCGGCTTGAAAGCTCTTATTTCATTTTCGCGGTCAACAACAAGGCGAAGCGCAACGGACTGAACTCTGCCTGCCGAAAGTCCTCTTCTGATTTTCTGAGAAACAAACGGAGAAAGCTTGTAGCCGATAAGTCTGTCGAGAATACGGCGAGCCTGCTGAGCATTAACAAGGTCTATATCTATCTCTCTCGGACTTGACATACCCTTTTGAACGCCTGTTTTTGTTATTTCGTTAAATGTAACTCTGTTCTTATCCTTAAGGTCAAGGCCGAGAAGATATGCAAGATGCCATGAAATAGCCTCTCCTTCACGGTCGGGGTCGGTTGCGAGATAAACATAATCTGCCTTGTCCGCCTTTTTCTTTAAATCCTGAACAAAGCTTTCCTTTCCCTTTATTATCGCATATTTCGGAGCGAAATCATTGCTTACATCAACGCTGAGCCTTGCCGCAGGCAAATCGCGAACATGCCCCATTGATGCAACAACGTCATATCCCTTTCCGAGATATCCTTTAATGTTTTTCGCCTTCGCAGGCGACTCAACTATAACAAGTTTAGACATATATTTTAATCCTTTCGGTTTTTATCTTTTTTTATATCTTTTACCTGAAGCGCTGAGAATCAGCCCCTTCATCTCAAGTATGGTAAGCGATGATAAAACCTCGCTTAGATTCAGCTTGCTTTTTTCGCTTATCTCTTCAATTCCCGAAAGCTCCTCGCCAAGAGCCTCGTAAACAGCCTTTTCCTTAGGCGAAAGAGCAAGAGCCTTATTGCTTATGTCAACCCTCTTTGCTCTGTCGCGCGGCATATTGTCAAAAGAAATCTGTTCCTGCTTCGGAGTGTTCTTTTTCATCTTATCGCCGAGCTTTGCAAGCTCCTTTACGCTCACTGCGTTATCGGGATTTACCGAATCGTATCTTTCGGCATAAGCCTGAACAATAACCTCGGGGCTTGTTGCAACGGTTGCACCGTCGTCTATCAAAAGATTTGTTCCGAGAAAATTTGAATCAAATATCGAAGCCGGAATTGCAAAAATATCTCTGTTTTGCTCAGCGGCATAGCTTGCAGTTATAAGCGAGCCGCTCTTTTCGCCTGCCTCAACAACAAGAACTCCGAGCGACAGACCGCTTATTATTCTGTTTCTCATCGGAAAGCTGAATTTTGTTGCAGGTGTGTGAGGCGGATATTCTGTTATAAGCGCTCCGCCCGAGGCTTTAATCTCATTTCTCAGTTCTTCATTTTCAAGCAGATAATTAGTACCGAATCCGCAACCGAGAACGCAGAAGGTTTTTCCG
>JAFUZY010000161.1 GCA_017476375.1 Eubacterium sp. | reverse complement strand
TTTTAAAAATTACATTTTGGAAAAAATACACATAGTATTATTTCTTTTGCATACTTCATTTGATATAATATACAAGATGTATTGCATACATAAAACAGAGCATAATTTCAATAATATATTTAGATATAAAAATCGATTTTTTCGATTTCCCAACAATCAGGGGGCATAAATTTTGGAAAATTTTGTTATTAACGGCAGACACGAGCTGTTCGGTGAAGTGAATATAAGCGGAGCAAAGAATGCGGCGGTTGCAATCATACCTGCTGCAATTCTTGCAAACGATAAGGTTATAATTGAAAACATTCCTCAGATAAGCGACGTTAAGCTCATCATTGAGATTCTTGACAGTATGGGCGCGGCAGTCAAACTTATCAGCAAGGATACAATTGAAATAGATACATCCCATATCAACTATCAATCTGTTGGATATGAGCTTACCTCTCATTTCAGAGCAAGCTATTATCTTATCGGAGCGATGCTCGGCAGATTTAAAAAAGCAGAAGTCGCAATGCCCGGCGGATGCAATTTCGGAGTCCGCCCGATTGACCTTCATATTAAAGGCTTTGAAATGCTTGGCGCAGATGTTGATATTGTTGACGGAATGGTTTGCGCAAATGCAGACAAGCTTGTCGGCGCTTCAATTTATATGGACACGGTTTCGGTTGGCGCAACAATAAATGTTATGCTTGCAGCAGTTCTTGCAAGAGGCTTAACGGTTATTGAAAACGCAGCAAAAGAGCCCCATATCGTTGACCTTGCAAACTTCCTTAACTCAATGGGCGCGGATGTAAGAGGCGCAGGAACGGATGTTATAAGAATTCACGGCGTTGAAAAAATGCACGGCTGCACATATTCAATCATTCCCGACCAGATTGAGGCAGGAACATATATGGTTGCTGCGGCTGCCTGCGGCGGCGATGTTCTTATTAAGAACGTTATCCCCAAGCACCTTGAATCAATCAGCGCAAAGCTCGAAGAGGCAGGCGCAGAGATTATTGAATACGACGACGCTGTTCGCGTAACAAGATTTAAGCCCCTTAATAAATGCAATGTTAAAACAATGCCCCATCCGGGCTTCCCAACTGATATGCAGCCCCAGATTGCAGTTCTTCTTTCGATTGCAAACGGAACAAGCATTCTTTCCGAAAGCGTTTGGGACAATCGTTTTCAGTATGTTGGCCAGCTCCTTCGTATGGGTGCAAACATTCAGGTTGACGGCAAGGTTGCAGTAATCGAGGGCGTTAACAAGTTAACGGGCGTTAATGTTAAAGCAACCGACCTCCGTGCAGGCGCTGCAATGATTATCGCAGGTCTTGTTGCCGAGGGAACAACAGTTGTTGAAAATATTAACTACATCGACCGCGGATACGAAGACGTTGTTGTTAAATTCTCCTCACTCGGAGCAGATATAAGAAGAGTTGAGGTTAAGGAAGCTCAGAGCGTTCCTTCCGCAGGTTAAATAACAAACTAAAAACGGCTGCTTATTTCAGCAGCCGTATATTTTTAATAAGGAATCACCTATGTCCAAAGTATGTCAGCTTTTTTCTGGAAGCAGCGGAAACTCAATATTTATATCCTGCAAGGAAACAAAAATTCTTGTTGATGCAGGAGTCAGCGCAAAAAGAATATGCAACGCTCTCAGCGAAATCGGTGAGGACGCTGCAAAGCTTTCTGCAATTTTTGTAACCCACGAACATTCCGACCATGTAAACGGGCTGAGAGTTCTCGCTTCAAAATATAATATACCCGTTTTTGCCGCAGAGGATGTTATCGGAAAGATGCAAAACGAAGGAATAATCAATGAAAAGGTTGAAATTTCGCCGATTGAAGAAAATATGGAACTTTCGGGGATTGAAATTCTTCCCTTTGAACTCAGCCACGACAGTGTTTCCTGTCACGGCTACCGATTTAATCTCGCAGGAGGCAGAAGCGTCGGCGTATGCACTGATACGGGATATGTTACCGAAAGTGCAAAAAGCACACTTTCGAGATGTGATTTGGTTTTTCTTGAATCAAACCACGAGGTAACCCTTCTTCAAAACGGCGATTACCCTTATTATCTTAAAAGACGCATCCTTTCAGATAAGGGTCATCTTTCAAATGCCGCAAGCAGCGAATTTGCCAAGGAGCTTGCAAAAAACGGAACAACGAGATTTGTTCTTGCCCATTTAAGCAGGGAAAACAATCTTCCCGATATTGCAAGGCAAACCGCCGTTTCCGCCCTTTCGGAAGAGGGATTTGAAGAAGACGCTCACTACCGCCTGTACATAAGCTCACCTGTAAATAACGATAAGGCTATTGTTTTATGATTAAGATTAATATTATTGCCGTCGGCAAGCTTAAGGAAAAATATTTAACCGATGCATTAAAAGAATACCTTAAAAGACTCACCGCCTTCGCAAAGGTTGAAATCATTGAAATAAATGAATACAAGGCAAAGGATAACCCATCGCTCGGCGAGATAGAAATAATCAAGGAAAAAGAGGGCGAAGCAATTCTTTCAAAGATTTCAAAAAGCGCCTATGTTATTCCGATGTGTATTGAGGGAACCCAGCTTTCAAGCGAGGAATTCAGCAAAAAGATTGAAGGCATAATGCAGATATCCGGCGAAATTGATTTTATTATCGGCGGCTCCTTCGGACTTTCAGAAAAGGTTAAGCAAAGGGGAAATTTAAAACTTTCCTTTGGTAAGATAACCCTTCCTCATCAGCTTATGAGAGTTGTTTTATGCGAGCAGATTTACAGGGCATTTTCAATTATAAATAATTCCAAATACCATAAATAATTAATAAGGGCGCCCTGTTTTAAGGGGCGCCCTTGATTATTTGTTTTTATAAAAGTGATGCAACGAGGTCACCCATCTGAGAGGTTGAAACTGCTTCAAAACCATCTTCATAAATATCGGGTGTTCTTGCCTTTGTTAATGCAATGTCAACTGCCTTTTCAATCGCGTCTGCTGCATCAGCCTCACCGAAGGTATAGCGAAGCATCATTGCTCCCGAAAGAATCGTTGCAAGCGGATTTGCCTTGCCCTGACCTGCAATATCGGGTGCCGAACCGTGGATTGGTTCATAGAGTCCGAAGGTTCCTTCTGCAAGAGAAGCAGACGCAAGCATTCCGATTGAACCGCTTATCATAGATGCTTCATCTGAAAGAATGTCGCCGAAAATGTTTGATGTGACAATTGTATCAAACTGGTTAGGATTGCGAACAAGCTGCATTGCGCAGTTATCAACATACATATACGAAACCTCAACCTCGGGATAATCCTTTGCGGTTTCTTCCATAACCTTGCGCCAGAGTCTTGAGGAATCAAGAACATTCGCCTTGTCAACGCAGGTTAATTTCTTATCGCGTTTCATTGCGTATTCAAAGCCAGCAACAACTATTCTCTTGATTTCAGGATAGGTATAGCGTTCTGTGTCGTATGCGCCGACAACTCCGTTCTCTTCATAAGTTCCTCTGTCGCCGAAATAGATTCCGCCTGTGAGCTCGCGAACAATGAGAATATCAAGTCCCTCGCCGATAATTTCCTCTTTAATCGGAGAAGCACTCTTTAACGGCGCAAAAATCTTTGCAGGGCGAAGATTGGCAAAAAGACCCAAATCCTCGCGGATTGCAAGAAGTCCTTTTTCAGG
>JAFUZY010000160.1 GCA_017476375.1 Eubacterium sp. | reverse complement strand
TTTAAGGCTTGTTCCCTTAGGATTAATCTTGAATGTTTTTGTGTATTCGACATCGTAATCATTCTTAAAGGTTATTTTAACCTTTGCGGTTCCGACTTTCTTGTTGCTTGAATACTTAACCGAATAGTTTTTCTTATCAAGCTTGTTGCCCTTGCGGTCTTTTATTGTTACGGAAGGCTTCTTCTCTTTTCCGTCGTAGGTATATGAGCTTTTTGAAAGAGAAATTGTTTTAACTGCGTAAATTGTTTTTGTTGTTTCCATAAAATCGCAGCCGTTAACATCGCAGGATTTATAGTATTCGCCGTCCCAGCTGTCGCTCAGATTTTCATCATCAACATATGATTCCATTTTATCGGTATATATCTTATGGGTGTGGTTTTGAATAACAACATTTGAATGATAAACCGAGTCGGAAACATTGACAACAACAAGATAGTATTCCTTGCCTTTTGTTAACTGAGAACACATTTCGGGTCTTGCTGCCCCCTCGATTTCCGATTCCTCGAATTCTTTTTTCTCCTCTTCGCTCAAGGCAAAGCTGATATCAAAGTTAACAACCTGGTCTTTAGCGTCGGCAATAAATGTAAAGAGCATTGAATCCTCGCCCGTGTCGCTGAAATCGGTATCGAAAACAAATTGATAGTAGTCCGTTTTTTCAGGAATAAATTTAGCGCAGTAAAAATCGGATTTTGCAATAGAATCCTCGCTCATATTGAGAATTGTAAGAGCGCTGACGCCCTTCATATCAACCTCGAAGTTTTCGCCGAGCGAAACGGTTGGTGCGTCTGCCTTGGTATATGCAAGGGCATTCATAACCGATGAAACCGAGCATACGAGCATAATTAACGATAAAACTAATGACAATGTTTTTTTCATAAAAATCCTTCTTTCTTTTTGTTTTCATATATAAGTGCTTTTTTAGGCGAAAATATAACATAAAAATGCAAGAATTAAAAAAATGTTAATAAATGCGCCGATATTTTTCGTTTTAAACACCTATATATAAAAAATTTGTGTTTTTTAATTGAATATTTCCATATTAATTATATCATCAAGCAGTTATAACTGCAATAGGCATTTTTTAACATATGTCAAGTATCAGGTTAAAATAATAAAGCTGCCTCAGGGTTAAAAACTGAGACAGCCTTTTGATTTATTTTGCAAGTCTTTTCTTTTTCTTAACATCGTTAACGACCTGCTTAACTGTGTCCTTCCACAAATCGGGTTGATTATCTTCATTTTCAGGTTATATTAAAAAACAGGTTGTATTAAGGTAAAAAAAGTAGGGGCGGATTTCCATATCCGCCCGATTTGAATACTGTATGCTATTACACAGGATGGTATCCCGAGCATCCCGTTTTACATAATAGTTTTATTTAACCTTAATCGTTACCGTAACGGTTTTTGATGCTTGCTTATAGCACGAATTTCCTGCTTCGGTAACCTTGATTTTAACCTTATAGGTTCCCTTTTTGAGACCTTTTTTTACGGTTATTTTTCCGCTGCCTGAAACAGTTATCTTGCTGTTTCCGCTTGTTTTCTTATAGGTTACCTTGCCCTTTGCGTTTTTAACGGTTAAAACATCGGAACACTTTATGGTTACATTCTTTTTCTTAAGACTTGAATATTTAACGGTTTTTGCTGATTTAGCTTTTACTGAGAAAGTATCTTTCGCAATAGTCGCGGTCTTAATTTTTCCGCAAATCTCGCAGTAGCAGGTTTTCTTGCCCTTTGCCGTAGTCGTTGCCTTTGAACTAACTTTATATGAACTCCACTCGTGGTAATCGCAGTAATTATAGAAGCCTACTGCGCCGAGGTTTAAGTCATACTCATTAAGCAGATTATCCCATCCTACGAATGCTGCATCCGTCATAGAAAGAATCAGGTTTCCTGCTGTTTCGGTATCAACATCGTAGTAGTTATTAGAAATATAACACTCTTCAGCCTCTTCATAGAAATCTCTGCCGACATCAACATAACCTTCAAGAGTTGCATTGCTGCTTGTTCCGTAATAACTGGTAAAAACCCTCTTAACCTCCTCGGTGGGTTCATCAAGAAACATATATGTGCTCATTGCCAGTGTTTCATTTTCAGTGTCATAAACATCAAGTTCAAAATAAAGGTCGCCGTCATCATCAACAGCCATACAGGTGTCAAACATTTTGTTGCCCGAATAGCTTGATTTTGATATTTCCCATTCATCAAGAACATTAAGTTCACCATATTCTTCTATGAATTCAATTAAGTCGTCGACATTGGTTATCAAAACCTTATCGTTGTAGCCCGAAAGCGCATATGCATCGGCATAAAAGCCAAGCGTAACGCTGACGAACATACAAATTGATAATATCATTGAAAGCATTCTTGTTGTTTTTTTCATAACATACCTCCGAAAAATATTGTATAACTACACTTTGATTGTACCGCAATTTGCGGTATTTGTCAATACAAAAAAATGCAGTTGTATATAATGATAGTGGTGATGACATGTATCAAAGAATACGCGATTTACGCGAGGACGCAGATTTAACCCAGAAGCAAATGGCTGAAATACTTAATTGTTCTCAGCAGGTTTATTCAAATTATGAATTAGGGCAGCGCGACATACCCACATCAGTGCTTATAGCGCTTGCCAAATACCACCGCACAACAACGGATTATATCCTTGGACTTAATGACACAAAATAAGCCCGAAACAAAAACAGACAGTGAAACGCAACACTGTCTGTTTTTATCTTTGTCAGCCAATAATTAAGCGCGGAAAGCAAGCCTTTGCGCTTTTGATTTTTACTTTGTCGAAAGTCTTTTCTTTTTCTTAACATCGTTAACGCTCTGTTTAACGGTATCCCTCCATAGCGCCGGTTGGAAGAGCATAAGCATCGGGAATAGCTCAAGCCTTCCTGCAAGCATATCGAAAATGAAAACGCATTTTGAAAGAACGCTGAAGGACGCAAAGTTTTCGGTTGGTCCTGCAGTGCTTAAGCCGGGTCCGATATTATTAATTTCAGATGCAACGGCAGTGAAATTCGAGGTTAAATCCCTGCCCTCAATTGAAACCAGAAGAAGGGAAACAACGAATACCATAATAAAGGTTATAAAATAAATATTTGTTGTTCTTATA
Source organism: Eubacterium sp. (assembly GCA_017476375.1). Lineage (GTDB taxonomy): Bacteria > Bacillota > Clostridia > Oscillospirales > Acutalibacteraceae > Eubacterium_R. Next base: position 15,728 of record JAFUZY010000160.1, on the reverse strand, counting down.
ACATCACTGTCAAGAACCTTTGAATCCATTTTAACCTTTGAAACACTTTTCGGATGAAGAAAGGATTTTATTTCCCTTCCAACTGATTTAAAGGCGATAATATATCTTGAAACCTTAATTCCGCCGCCGGTGCTTCCTGCACAGGCGCCTATAAACATAAGCATAACAAGAATTGTTTTTGAGAGAGCGGGCCAGCTATCAAAATCGGTTGTTGAAAATCCCGTTGTTGTTATAACAGCGGCAACCTGGAAGAAGGAATGAGTTATTGCTTCAAATGCAGTTGGATACATATGGATAATATTCGCAAATATAACCATCGAGCTTAAAACAACAACTGCAAAATAAGCCCTTATCTCCTCGATTGCAAGCGCCCTTTTATACTGCCTCATAATTATATAATAATAGGCATTGAAGTTAACGCCGAACAGTATCATAAAAGCTGTTATAACCCATTTGATATAGGGCGAATATTCGGCAATACTTGAATTTCTGACGCCGAAGCCTCCCGTTCCTGCTGTTGCGGTTGTAGTTGCAAAGGATTCAAATGCGCTCATTTTTCCGAAAAGAAGAAAAACAAACTCAGCAAGGGTTAAAGCAACATAGATAACATAAAGAAGTCGTGCGGTCTGCTTCATCTTCGGAACGATTTTTCCGACGGAAGGACCGGGGCTTTCAGCTTTCATAAGGTTGATATTCGAGCCGCCGCTGAGCGGAACAACCGCCATTAAGAAAACGAGCACGCCCATTCCCCCGACCCAGTGGGTTAAGCTTCGCCAGATAAGGGAAGCATGGGAAATGATTTCAACATCATTTATTACTGTTGTTCCCGTTGTTGTGAAACCCGAAACTGTTTCAAAGAGAGCATCAATGAAATGCGGTATTTCCTTTGTCATCAAAAACGGAAGGCAGCCGAAAAGGCTTAAAACAATCCAGCTAAGTGCGGTTGCAACGCATCCGTCTTTAAGATAAAAAACTGCATTTTTCGGTTTTTTTATTCCGATAACTGCCCCAACCGCAAGGCAGATAGCCGAGGTTATTAAGTATGCAAAGCATTCTCTTTCGTGATATATAATGCCGATGAAACAGGGAATAAGCAACAGCCCCGATTCAAGCAGCAAAACATATCCGAGTATTCTTCTCATTATTGATATATTCATAATTATTCCAAAATATCTCCGAGATCAACAAGTCCTTTTTGAGTTGTTACAATCATAACGGTGTCGCCCGCTTTTATACAATCCTGACCGCTCGGGATAATAATTTTTCCGTGGCGGTTGATGAAGGAAATAAGAAGGTCTTCTTTCAAGTCGAGGTCCATAAGCGGAACATTTGTTAATTTGCTTTCTTCGTTAACCCTGAATTCAATTGCCTCAACCTTTTGCTCATATAAATGAGAGAGAGTTTCAATATTATTTCCTCTTGACGCTGATTTTGCGCGCACATAGGCAACTATCGCTTCGGTTGTTATATATCTCGGATAAATAACAGAACCAAGGTCAAGTTTTGAAATAACGCTGTTATAGGTCAGCTGATTAATCTTGGTTATAACCTTTCCCTCTACATCTGAAGCCTGATTTGCATAAAGGGTTAAAAGAATGTTTGATTCATCGCTTCCGGTGAGCGGAATAAAGGATTCAACATCTTCAATTCCTTCTTCCTTAAGAAGCTCTTCATCCGTTCCGTCGCCGTTGATGATAACAGCCTTCGGAAGAAGAATGCTCAGTTCATCGCAGCGCTTCTTGTTTTTCTCGATTATTTTAACATTAATGCCGACATGAAGAAGCTGTTTTGCAAGATAATAGCCTGTTGAACCGCCGCCGACGATTAATGTATCCTTAACCTGATTTGTTTTAAATCCGATTGTTTTAAAGAAAACCTTAACCTGCTTTCTCGGGGTAACAAAGGAAAGAATATCCTCAGCCTCAATAACGAAATCGCCTGACGGAATAAAGATATGACCGCTTCTTTCAACTGCGGTTATTAAAACATTTTCGGTCTTGCTGCCGACATCGGCAACAGTCATTCCGTCGAGCATATTTCCCTTGGGTATCTTTATTTTTATAAGCTCTGCCTGACCGTGTGCAAAAGCATTAACCTCAAGCGCATTCGGAAGGCAAAGTATTCTGCTCATTTCACGGGACGCCTCAAGGTCGGGATTGATAATCATTTCAAGACCGAGCTTTTCGCGAAGGTATTCAACCTCAATACTGTATTCGGGATTGCGTACTCTTGCGATTGCGGCGCAGTTACCAACTCTTCTTGCAACCGTGCAGCAAAGCAGATTGAGTTCATCGGATTCGGTTACGGCGATAATGAGATTTGCCTCCTTGATGCCTGCCTCAACCTGAACGCCGAAGCTTGCGCCGTTGCCGACAACTCCCATTATATCATACATTCCGGTAATTTCGTTTATCTTATCCCTGTCTTTATCAACAATTGTTATATCATGCCCCTCGGCGCTCAGCTCTTCAACAAGCGTTTTGCCCACTCTTGAACAGCCGACAATTATGATGTTAAGCCCCTTTGCTTTCTTTTGATGAAACATATTCCATTCCTCTGATTAAATATTATACTTGATACTATATCACTAAGATATTTAAAATACAAGATTTATTTTAATTGTTTAATCTATTTTGAGAACCTTGTATTCAAGCTTCTCAACTGCGTTTTTGATTTCATCATTTTCAAGTTCTGAATTGAGCGTTAAAACAGCCTCGCCTGTCTCGTGGGATACTGCCGCTTCATCAACCTGAGAAAAAGCTTCAAGCGCTTTTTTTACTGCAGCCTCGCAGTGGGAACACATCATACCTTCGATTTTAACAGTTTTTTTCATTTCGTTTTCCTCCGTAAGTTCAAATTCAACTGACTTAATCTTTTTATCCTTCTTTGCATTCTTCGGCTTAAACAGATTGAGTCTTAGCGCGTTGGAAACAACCGTAACGCTTGAAAGGCTCATCGCCGCCGCGCCAAACATCGGATTCAGCGCCCAGCCGGTTAATGCGATAAATGCGCCTGCTGCAAGCGGAATTCCGATTATGTTATAAATAAACGCCCAGAAAAGGTTTTCGTGAATGTTTTTAAGTGTTTTTCTGCTGAGTCTTATTGCCGCAGGAACATCGACAAGCGTGCTGTTCATCAAAACAACATCCGCAGAATCAAGAGCAATATCAGCGCCGGCGCCGATTGCAATGCCTATATCGGCTCTTGTTAACGCCGGAGCGTCGTTTATTCCGTCGCCGACCATTGCGGTTTTGCCATATTCCTGAAGTTTTCTTATAACTCCTTCCTTATCATTCGGAAGAACCTCGCAAACAACCTCGTCAACGCCAACCTCCCGCGCAATTGCATTTGCGGTTCTTTTGTTGTCGCCCGTCAGCATAACAACCTTTATGCCCATATTTTTAAGTTCTTCAATTGCCCTCTTGCTGTCCTCTTTAACAGCGTCGGCAACGGCAATTATTCCGATTAACTTATCTTCAATACTGAAAAGAAGGGGCGTTTTTCCGCTATTTGAAAGGTCTGAAATTCTTTGCTTTGTTTCATCGCTTATTTCAGCCTTTGATGAAATAAATTTATAACTTCCTGCAAAGCATTCTCTGTTATTAATAACTGCGCTTATTCCGCTTCCTGCAAGGTTTTTGAAATTCTCGCTTTCATATGCCTCAATTCCCTTTTCAAGAGCATAATTATTGATTGCTTTTGCAAGCGGATGCGAACTTTTTATTTCAAGTGAATATGCAAGCTTTAAAAGGTTTTCTTCGCTTATTTCTTCAATTGTTATAACATCGCAGACCTCGGGCTCGCCCTTAGTTACCGTTCCTGTTTTGTCAAGGCAAACTATCTGAATTCTTCCCGTTTCCTCGAGGGACGCAGCATTTTTAAAGAGAATTCCGTTTTTAGCTCCGATTCCGCTTCCGACCATAACTGCAACGGGGGTTGCAAGTCCGAGCGCACAGGGACAGCTGATAACGAGAACGGAAACCGCCCTTGCAAGCGAATATGAAAACTCTTTTCCGACAATCATCCAAATTGCGAAAGTTATTAACGAGATAAGGATAACCGCAGGAACAAAAACAGCCGAAACCTTATCAGCAGTTTTAGCAATCGGCGCTTTCGTGGCAGAAGCTTCCTCAACCATCCTGATGACTTGTGAAAGGGTTGTGTTTTCGCCGACCTTGGTTGCTTTGCATTTGATAAAGCCGTTAATGTTCATCGTTCCTGCATAAACATTGCTGTTCTCAGCCTTGTCAACAGGAATGCTTTCACCGGTTAAAGCAGATTCGTCAACCGAGCCCTCACCCTCGATAACAATGCCGTCTATCGGGATGCTTTCGCCCGTTTTAACCGTGAAAATATCGCCAATAACAAGGTCGTCAACGCTTATAGTTTCTTCTTTTTCGTTTCTGATAACCCTCGCCGTTTTCGGCGCAAGACTGATAAGTCCCTTGAGTGCATTAGTTGTTTTGCCCTTTGAATGCGCTTCAAGCAGTTTTCCGACTGTTATAAGAGTTAAAATCATTGCAGCCGACTCAAAATAGAGGTTATCCATATAGTGCATCAGAAGCTCGCTGTTTGAGTTTGCCTGAGCCGAGCTCATCAGGAAGAGCGAAGCAACGCTGTATACGAAGGAAGCGCCTGAACCGAGAGCAACAAGAGTGTCCATATTCGGTGCTTTATGAATAATGCCCTTGAAACCGCTGATGAAAAAGCGCTGATTGATAACCATAACAATCGCTGCTAAAATCATCTGCGCAAGCGCCATTGAAACATGGTTATGCGCTAAAAAAGAGGGCAGCGGAAAATTCCACATCATATGCCCCATTGAAATATACATAAGCGGAAGAAGAAAAGCGATTGAGGCAATAAGCCTGTTTCTGATTTTAGGCGTTTCGCTGTCATTTAAAGCATTGCTGTCTGCTTTCTTTTCTTTGCCCTTAACCCTGGCTCCGTAGCCTGCAGCTTCAACTGCCTTTATTATTTCTTCGGGTGAAGCGTCTCCCTCAACGCCCATCGAATTTGTTAATAAGCTAACAGCGCATGAGCTAACCCCTTTAACAGAGTTGACTGCCTTTTCAACCCTTGCAGAGCATGCCGCACAGCTCATACCGCTGACATCAAACTGAGTCATATTTTCTCCTATATATTAAACTAAGATATTATTATATTATACTTAGTATTTTAATTTGTCAATATTCTCATCCCAACCGTTTTAACATAAAAATCGCACAGGGGACAAACCCCTGTGCGATTCAGACTGTAGACAAACCTAAGTATGATATTGGAAACACACCGGCAGATTTTTGCTTTATGAGAAGGTGAATTCTCCGTCTTTGAAATCGACTATGCACTTTGTGTTCGGTTTAACCTTTTCTTCAAGGATGAGCTCGCTGAGCCTATCCTCAATCTTGGATTGAATTGCTCTTCTCAGAGGTCTTGCTCCGTAAACCTTATCAAAGCCTTCCTTTGCAAGCTCTTCAATCGCAGCGTCAGTGAATTCAAGTTCTATATCCATATCCTTAACGCGTTTTATTAAATTTTTGAGCATTCTTCTTGCAATTTCCTTAATGTCCTCTTCTCCAAGCTGGTTGAAAACGATGATTTCATCAAGCCTGTTAAGAAATTCGGGTTTAAAGGTCTTCTTAAGGTCGCCCATAACAAGCTCTTCTATATTCTTGTTTTCATCCTCCTCTGAGGTGAAGCCAAGCGACTGTCTCTGCTCGGTTATCTTTGACGCACCAACATTTGAGGTCATTATAATAACTGCATTCTTGAAGGAAACCTTTCTGCCCTGAGAGTCTGTTAAAACGCCGTCCTCAAGAATCTGCAAAAGCATATTGAAAACATCGGGATGAGCCTTTTCAATTTCATCAAAAAGAACAACACTGTACGGCTTTCTGCGGATTTTTTCCGTAAGCTGTCCTCCTTCGTCAAATCCAACATATCCCGGAGGCGAGCCGATAAGCTTTGAAACGGTATGCTTTTCCATATATTCGCTCATATCAAGCTTGATAATCGCATTTTCATCGCCGAACATAGCCTCTGCAAGAGTTTTGCAAAGCTCGGTTTTACCAACGCCCGTAGGTCCGAGGAAGATGAAGGAACCGATGGGTCTGTTTGGATTTTTAAGTCCGACCCTTCCCCTTCTGATTGCCTTTGCAATTGATTTAACCGCCTTATCCTGACCAACAATTCTTTCGTGAAGAATCGCTTCCATATTAAGCAGCCTTTCGCTTTCTTCCTTGGTAAGCTGACTTACAGGGATTCCCGTCCAACTCGAAACAACTGCCGCAATTTCATCGGTTGTAACGGACTTAACCTCGTGTGATGAGGAATTTCTCCACTTTTCCTTTTCGCCCGCAAGAAGCTCGCTGAGCTTATTCTGCTTATCGCGGAAGGTAGCCGCAGATTCATAGTCCTGAGAGGTTATTGCAGCCTGTTTTTCCTGTTCAAGTCGTTTAATTTCATCCTCCATATCCTTAAGATTCTGAGGAATTGTCTGAGCGTTAAGACGAACAACGGAAGCCGCCTCGTCAATAAGGTCGATTGCCTTGTCGGGAAGATATCTGTCGGCAATATATCTTGAGCTCATTTTAACGGCGCTTTCAATTGCCTCATCGGTTATTTTAACCTTGTGATGAGCCTCGTATCTGTCGCGCAGACCTATGAGAATTTCAATTGCTTCCTCTTCGCTTGGCTCGCCGACCGTAACCGGCTGAAAACGCCTTTCAAGTGCAGCGTCCTTTTCAATGTTCTTTCTGTATTCATCAATAGTCGTTGCGCCTATGACCTGAATTTCGCCCCTTGCAAGCGAGGGTTTTAAAATATTTGCAGCATCAACTGCGCCCTCTGCCGCGCCGGCACCGATTATCGTGTGAACCTCGTCAATGAAGAGGATAACATCCTTTGCTTCACGAACCTCGTCCATCGCTTTTTTTATTCGTTCCTCAAAATCGCCTCGATACTTTGTTCCGGCAACCATAGAGGTTAAATCAAGGGCAACAATTTTCTTATCTCTCAAAAGCTCGGGAACCTCGTCGGAAACAATTTTAAGAGCAAGACCCTCTGCAATAGCGGTTTTGCCGACGCCCGGCTCACCGATTAAGCAGGGATTGTTCTTATTCCTTCTTGATAAAATCTGAATAACCCTTTGAATTTCCTTTTCTCTTCCGATAACGGGGTCGATTTTGCCCTGTTTTGCCATATCGGTTAAATCCTTGCCAAATTCATCAAGGGTCGGCGTTTTGCTCTTGCCCTTTTTTGCCTGCTTGGAATTCTGGCGTTCGTCTGTTTCGCCGTTTCCGATTGATTGAGCAAGCTCATCGAGAAGGGCGTTTTCATCAACACCGAGTTCATTGATAAACCTAACAGCATAGGAATCGGATTCCCTGATAAGTGAGATAAGCAGATGCTCTGTTCCCACAAATGAATGGCTCATTCCCCTTGCAATCTGGAAAGAAAGCTCAATAATTCTTTTTGAACGGGGAGTGAAATCATCGGGCGAAAGTCGCGTTGCTCTTCCTGTTCCGATTTCTTCTTTAATAAGGGAATCAACATCATCAAGCGTTATTCCTTTTTCATTGAGAACGGTTGCCGCCAAGCCTGTTCCTTCTTTTAATAAACCGTATAAAATATGTTCGCTGCCGATATAGTTGTGTCCGTAATTCTCGGCAGCCTTTATTGCGAGATTTAAAACCTCGTTTGCCTTACCTGTAAATGAATTGAATCTATACATAGTAACCTGCCCTCCAATTCTATTTTTATTGTCCGAGCGAAGTGATTAGCCTCCGCTCTTCATTCTTAATTCTTCATTCTTAATTGAGAAAAACTCATTCGAGTTTTTCTCTGACTATCTGCGCTCTGAGTTTTTCACACATTGGCTGGCTCAGCTCCGCTTCGGCACTGTTTATAAGAGATGCATTCTGCAAATCGAAAAGCATTTCCCCTATGATTTCATAGTCAACATCAAAGTATCCGAGCGAAACGCCGAGTCTGAGAAGTGAAAGATTGTTTAAAAATTCATCGTTATCAAGCCTTCTCGCTGTTTTGAGTATGCCCAGAGTTCTGTATATTCTATCCTCAAATTCAATGTTTTCTTTTAAGGATTCCCGCGCAGCTCTTTCCTGCTTTACTATCTGGTCGCAAATGGCATTAACATTATCAATCGCGCTTTTCTCACTGATTCCGAGGGAAACCTGATTTGAAAGAATGTATATATCCCCTGCTCCGCCCTTGTAGAGTTCTCTGAGAGAAAGACCGAGCTTGCCGACCATTGAGGAAAGACGGCAAATCGAATTGTTGTTTCTCAGTGCAGGAAGATGAAGCGCAAAGGAAGCTTTAAGTCCTGTTCCGAGATTAATCGGTGATGCGGTTAAGAAGCCGAGCCTTTCGGAATACGCAAGCTTAACCGAGTTGATGAAAATATCATCAATTTCATCTGCCTTTTTATATGCTGTTTCAAGATTCTGACCCTGTTCAAACGCATTAATCCTGATATGGTCCTCCTCGCAGAGCATAATTGAAACATCCTCATTTTTTGAAAGCATAAAAGATGCCGTCTCTTTGTTTTTTAAATGCTCCTTGCTGATAAGCTGCCTTTCGCAGTATGAAGCAGCCTTTGCAGGCTTTAGATCATATAGATTTATAAGGTCAAATTCGTTTGCAAGAGATGAACTCTTAATCGCTGCATAAAGTTTTTTTGAAACGCTTTTTCTCAGCTCCGCGCTCATTCTTTCGGGGAACGGAGCGTCGGCAAGATTTCGCGCAACCCTTACCTTTGAATATAGAACAACATCCGAATTATTTCCGTTGCACTGATACCATTTGCTTCCCATTTTTATGCCTCCCCGTTTAATTCGTTTATCTTATCTCTGATAACAGCCGCATCCTCAAACCGCTGTTCCTGAACTGCCTTTTTAAGCTCATCCTTAAGCTCTTCTTCCTTTGATTTCGGAGTTTCATTCACCGGCTGCTCTGCCTCCTCTGTGTAGGTAACGCTTTTGCCGACATGCTTAGTTCTTCCGTGAAGCTTTTCAATGCTTGGACCCAGCTTATCCTCAAATTTATCATAGCAGTTTGCACATCCGACTCTTCCCGTATTTATAATATCATTGAAAGAGGAGCCGCAGTTTGTGCAACGGTCTATTCCCGTTAAAGAATTGAGCGCGGAAACGCCTGCTCCGAGAAGATTTCCGAAGAAGGAATCCATTGAAAACGGGTCGAAATCAAATTCCTCCATAACGCCGAGCTTCTCTGCACATTCAGAGCAAAGATGCATCTCTTCTCTTTTTCCGTTTATAACCTTTGTAATATGGGTGTTTGCCTCGTTATTATGACAATGTGTGCATTTCATAGCTTTTTCCTCCTGTTGTTATTCAATCAAATCTTAATTGTCCGAGCAAAGCGAGTAACCGAAAACTCGGAGCTCGGCACTCGGAACTCGCAACTAATTAATGTACGCAAGCAGCATTAATTTCATCTGCTTTGCCCTTATTTCATTTGCCGTTTCTTTTTCAATTCCTTTGAAATTGTTTTCATGGATTACTGCAAGCATCATATTTGCTGCTTTATCATTGATAAGCTTTTGATAGTTACAGTTAATTATATGCGCCTTCGCAGTTCTTTCATCAATTGAATTTCCTATGCTGTTTATAAGGCTCATAATAACATTATCCTTGCTTTCCGCCCGGCTGATAAGAATGTAGCCTCCGCCGCCCCGTCGGCTTTCGATTCTGTATCCCGCCTCAGGAGTGAACCTTGAGGTTATAACATAGTTTATCTGACTCGGAACGCATCCAAGCTGATTTGCCAAATCATTTCGCTGAATCTGAACCGTTGAAGAACCATCATTAAACATATCAAGAATCATATCGGCAATTATATCGCTCATCTTCATTTTTTAATCATCTTCTTTACTGTAAACTAAAGGTAGAAAGTATTTCGATTAAAACCGCTAATCACTGATAGCCTTGAATTGAATTAGTCTTTGACTTTCTTTGTCCTTCATCATTGTTATATCACAAAGGTCAAAAAAAGTCAAGAACTTTTTTAATTTTTTTTTTGGGACAGGGGTCAGACCCCTGTCCCAGCCAGTTATAGCCTCATTTTTAGGGAGTTAACTCAAAAAAATCGCCCCGCTTTCGCAGGGCAATTCTTTAGTTTAATTAGTTACATCCACAGCCACAGTCGTTGTTGTTTCCAAGACCTCCGCAGAGTAAAAGTATGATGATGAGGATAACGATCCAAGAAGTACCGTTGCAGCCACAACCATTGTTACAACCCATCACCAAACCTCCTTTCGCCTTTTCTAAGTCATACTATGACAAAAGCGAAAATTGGTTACTAAGATTTAAGGTCAATTCCCTTCTTCTTAAGGTTTTCAATGATTGAATCCGAAATTTTCTGAACCTCTTCCCTTGTTAAGGTTTTATCAGAATCCGAGAAGGTTATTCTCGTTGTTATCGACTTTGTTCCTTCGTCCTCATAAATATCTGTTACCTCAACATTTTTGATAAGCGGTGAATTTGCCTCCCTGATTGCAAGAGCAATGGGCGCAAATACAGGAGTTATGAATGAAAGGTCGATTTCCATTGATGGGAATTTGCTTGGCTCTTCATATGAAATTGAAGCATTCTTAATCTCGGAAAAAGCGTCAACATCAATTTCAGCGTATACGATTGAAGCTTTTTTATCAATCTTCTTTGAAACAACGGGGTGAGAGATTCCGATTTCGCCGATAACCCTTCCGTCGCAGATAATGCTGTTAAGATTTCTCGGGTGCTGATATGAATGTTCAGCCTCTTTTGCTTCAAAGCTAATGCTTCTGTGTTTAATATCATCAACCATTGTTTCAAGAATTTCGCGAAGCTCGAAATAAAGAGCAGGCATAGGCTTAACCTTTGAGAAAAGCGTTATGCCGAGGAATTTCTTTTCAATACAGAGCTTGTTTTCATCAATTCCCGTTACGGCTCTTCCTATTTCAAAAATACCGAAATCAGGTGCAAACGAAGTGTTCACCTTAACCTGACAGAACTGAGTCGGGATGAGCGATTTTCTGATTGATTCTATATTCGGATTAGTTGCGTTTGCAAGTTTGATTTCGCTCTCGGGCTCGATGCCGATTGCCTTGAGCTCATCATAATAATTCCAAACATATGAATGGAGCTCATGTAGCGAATATCTTTTAACAAGAAGGTCTTTTATTCTGTCTTCATCCGATTTTTCAACATCTGCACGAACGGGATAGAGCGGCGAACGGGTTGTGTGAACATCAAAGTTATCATAACCGTAAATTCTTGTTATTTCCTCTATGATATCCGCCTTCATTGTAACATCCTTAGTCGCTCTCCAGCTTGGAACAACAACTGTAAACTCATCGTTTTGTTCGCTTGCAGTGAATCCGAGAGAAGTAAGAGTTTCAATAATGGTGTCGTTTGAAATTTCAATTCCGGTATACTTATCAACAAATGCCTTATCAAAGCTCAGCTTAACAGTTTCATAATGATATGCATATTCATCTGTGAGCGCCGAAACAACTGTTGCTCCGCTGTCTATATCGCTGAGAAGCTTAATAAATCTTCCGATTGCAGTCACGCAAAGCTCGGGGTCAAGAGATTTTTCATATCTCATTGAGGCGTCTGTTCTGTGGGAAAGACGAACAGTTGATTTTCTTATTGTTGCAGCGTCAAAGGTTGCGGATTCAAGAGTCAGGGTTGTTGTATCATCAACAATTTCGGAATCAAGTCCGCCCATAATACCTGCAATTGCAACAGGAGTTTCGTCGTTGCAAATCATAAGTGTGTTTTCGTCAATCTGTCTGTCAACGCCGTCAAGAGTACGGAAGGTGAAGGGCTCGTCAAATCGTCTGATTCTGATTTTTCCAACCTTACGGGAATCAAAGGCGTGCATCGGTTGACCCATCTCAAGCATTAAATAGTTTGTTAAGTCGGCAAGAAGATTGATTGCCCTCATACCGCAGTAGAACAAACGAATTCTCATATTAACGGGCGAAACATTCTTAGTTATGTTTTCAAGCTGAATGCAGGAATATCTCTGACAGAGAGGGTCAAGAATTTTCATATCAACCTTGCTGAGATTATCATATGCAGAAAGGTCAACGGTTTCAATCGGCTTAAGCTCTCTTCCTGCAAGAGCTGCAAACTCCCTTGCAATGCCGTAGTGTCCCCATAAATCGGGGCGGTTTGTCAGCGATTTGTTGTCAACTTCAAAAATAATATCCTCAATTTCATAGATGTCTTTAAGGTCGCTTCCGTTTGCAACATCATCGGTTATATCCATAATGCCGCTGTTATCATCGGAAATTCCTATCTCCTTTTCAGAACAGCACATTCCGTTTGAGGTGTAGCCGGCAAGCTTTCTCGGAGCGATTTCAATATCTCCGATTTTTGCGCCGAGTTTAGCAAATGCGGTCTTCATACCGACTCTTACATTCGGGGCACCGCAAACAACATCAACAAGCTCGCCCTCGCCTATATCAACCTTAAGAAGATGGAGCTTCTTTGAATCGGGATGCTCATCAACGGATTTAATTTCGGCAACAACGATTCCCGAAATATCGGAGCCCTTGAAGAAGATTTCGTTTTCAACCTCTGCAGTTGAAAGTGAAAACTGATTGATAAGCTTTAATTTATCCAGACCTGTAAAATCAACATAGTCTGAAATCCAGTTCATTGATAAAAACATTATTCTTCACGCTCCTTTCTTATTCATCATCGGTGAACTGCGACATTGATTTAAGACTTCCGCTGTTTAAATCACGAATATCGCCGATTCCGTATTTCATCATAACAAGTCTTGTGAGACCGAGTCCAAAGGCAAATCCCGTGTATTCGTCGGGGTCAATTCCGCCCATTCTTAAAACCTCGGGGTGAATCATTCCGCAGGGGCAAAGCTCAAGCCAGCCGCTATGTTTACATGAAGGACATCCCTCACCGCCACAGATAAGGCAGCTTATATCAAGCTCGAAGCCCGGCTCAACGAAGGGGAAGAAGCCCGGACGGAGCCTTACCTTAATATCCTTTTGGAAAACCTCGGAAAGCATTGTTTTCATAAAGTAGATAAGGTTTGAAATTGAAATATCCTTATCAACCATCATACCCTCCATCTGGAAGAAGGTGTTTTCGTGACAGGCGTCCGTTGCCTCGTTTCTGAAGCACCTTCCGGGGAAGATTGCCTTAATCGGTATTCCCTCTTCAACAAGGGGCTTTTTATATTTTCTTAAAATTGCATTCTGAGCTGCCGAGGTCTGAGATTTAAGAAGCTGACCGTTTTCAAGATAATAGGTATCCTGCATATCGCGGGCAGGGTGATTCTTAGGGATGTTAACAGACTCAAAGCACTAGTAGTCAGTAACAACCTCGCTGTAATCCTCAACAGTAAATCCCATTGATTTAAAAATCTGTTCGCACTGACGCTGAACAAGGGTTATCGGATGATAAGAGCCCCTGCTGAGCTTAACGGGAACTGATAAATCGAATTCGGGCATAAGCTCTATTTCTTTCTGAATCTGAAGCTCTTTGAGCTGGGTTGTTTTCTCTGTTATTCTCTGAGCAACAGAGTTTTTAAGCTCGTTAACCTTCTGGCCGAAAGCCTTTTTATCCTCGTTTGAAAGCTCGCGCATTCCCTTCAGCAAATCGGTTACCGAGCCTTTTTTGCCGAGATAAGAAACTCTTATACCCTCAAGCTCGCTCAGGTCTTTAATTTCAGAGAGTTCTTTTTCAAACTGCTCTTTCATCTGAAGAATTTTGTTTTCCATAATTTCCTCCCTTTGTATTTTCGGGACAACTGGGGACAGTCCCCGGTTGTCCCGCCATTATCTTTAAAATAAAAAATCGCCCCATAAAATGAGACGAATAATTCCGCGGTACCACTCAAATTGCAGGTTGCCCTGCCCCTTGATTGCCTTAACGCGGCAAACGCCCGACTTAGTTTCTCGACGGGAGCTCCAAGGTTGAAATTCACGAACATTTTTCTATGCGCTCACACCATCCGCACACTCTCTTACAGCAAAAACGACCGCTACTTACGCCTTTTCACAGCTTTTTCATATAAAATATTACATAGATTATAAACCGATTAAATGTTTTAGTCAAGATTTTTTGTGTTTATATTATAAAAAAACAGATAAAAGCCTTGTTTTTTTGAAAAAATCTGTTTATAATGATAGGAGTATAAAAATATCAACGACAAATCTGATATTCGGAGGTGACTTTACTGTGACGGATAAAACAATGACTTTCAGAATCGGCGGTAACGATGAAGATGTTATGAAAGATACCTTAACAAAGGTTTTTGATGCGCTTCAGGAAAAGGGATATAATCCTGTTAACCAGATAGTCGGCTATATCCTTTCAGAAGACCCCACATATATAACAACTCATAATAACGCAAGAAGCCTTATCAGAAGAATAGACCGAGATGAGCTGCTTGCAGAAATGGTAAAGTCTTACCTTAGCTAATTATTTTAAAGGAGGACAATGCTTTGGCAGAAGAGAAAAAAGCTACTCCGTTTCTTGAATACAAAGGCAAGCCTTTGGTAAGAAGCGGCAATATGATATACTACGGTGATATGAACGACCCCTATGTTGTTTGCCTCAACATAAAAAACTCAAGCGAACTTAAGGATATAACGCTTGCAGGGGATGTTACAATTCAGCTTCTCAGCACGGATGAAAACGCCTCACCGAAGGACAGAATTATTAAAAAAAGCGAAAAGAACGGGCTTTTTACAGCGCTTGATCTCGGCGCAACCTGGCTCGAACGCCAGCTCAAAAAAGGATAAAACAAACGGATGGCAATGCCATCCGTTTATTTTATCCAATTACGAATTACGAATTACGAATTTCGGGTCGCTACGCTCCGATTATATTATCGGCGGTCGAAAAGCCTCACACCTTCCCCTTGAGGGGAAGGGGGACCGCCTGCGGTGGATGAGGTGTTTTGCCTCCTCCCATCAGTTGGGTAGCCCAACAATCAAATCAAGGGGACACACCTCTGTGCAAATCTAATCAAAGTGGTTCGGTTAGGGCGAGGAATGTCCCCATTGATTTCTTTTTCATTATAATTACGAATTACGAATTTTGGTTACTCGCTACGCTCGAACAATTTTGCACTTTGCATTTTGCATTATGCATTAAAAAACGCCTTTGAGGCGTTTTTTTAGTTATTCTTATTCTGTGCATTTGAAATGCCCTGACGAATTCTTCTGACATCCGTAAGCGCCTTATAAAGAGCGTCGTCGATTGAGAGAAGAGTATCATCAGCATAGTTATTAACAGCGCTTAGCATTTCTCTTGACTTATTCTGAGCAGAAGTTACCATCTCGTTTGCCTGAGTTGTTGCATTGCCAAGAATTTCAGAAGCCTGATTCTGTGCTTCCTGAACCATTGCCTTGCCCTGCTCGTTTGCATTTGAAATAATATCAGCAGCTTCAGCCTGAGCTGTTTTTGTTATCTCATCTCTTGCAACAAGCTCTCTTGCCTCTGCCTGAGCCTTTTTGATAATCTCTGCTGCTTCCTTCTTCGCCTCTTCAAGAATTGTGTTTCTTGAATCAACAATAGCCTTAGCCTGCTTTGTTTCCTGAGGAGTATTAAGTCTTATGTCCTCAATAATTGTTTTGATTTTTTCAACATCAACAGCCTGCTTTTTTGAAAGCGGAATGGAAGTAGCGTCGTCAAGAACATCCTCAAGATCTTCAAGTAAAATATCTGTGT
>JAFUZY010000159.1 GCA_017476375.1 Eubacterium sp. | reverse complement strand
TTTTGAAACAGCAAACGAGGATGAAGATGTTCCCGTTTTTCCGATTGAACAAAAAAAGGTGTTTGAAGCAAGCGATAATGTGGTTTTTGAAACGTCAATTGAAAGTGGAAACGACTATGCTGCCATATCTCTCGGTTCTAATACTTACAGATACGAAAACGGAAAAATACAGAAATATCTAACTGACCAGGCAGTATGGGTTAATCAAGAAACATTTGTAAAGATTTACAAAGAGGCAGAAACTGGTGCTTTTGATTCGTTTAATGTAGGGGACACAATTAATATTGCTTTTAGTTCAGTTAATCCTCCTGATGACCCTTACGACATATATCATAGTATTGAAGGCGGAATTTTCGATAAAAACACAAAACAAGCAAATGTGAAAATAATCAAGAAAGGCACTGCTCACGGTCAAGCAAATACCGATTATATCGTTGTCAGAGGTTTTATAGCGGGTTTTCATGGCAAAGGACCAGGCTACGGAAGCTATCGCGTTGATGAAAAACTAAAGGGCGTTTCAATTGAAAGAAAAGCGCCTGATTTTGCAAATATTGTTTGCGAATCCCAGAATAGATTATGGGCTTGCAGCAGGGACGGTCATGAAATCTATGCATCATCTCTCGGTAATCCTTATAACTGGTATGATTACAGCGGACTTTCAACCGATTCATATGCAGTTAATGTTGGAACATACGGCGAATTCACAGGATGCATTAACTATCTCGGCAGACCTCTTTTCTTTAAAGAAAACGCGCTTCATATAATAAGCGGAAGTTATCCGAGCAACGGCGGAGAAATTGACGGGATGAGTTATTCAGTTGCAACAACAACCGAATTTAAAGGTGTTGAAAAAGGCAGCGAAAAAAGTCTTGCAATAATTGATAATATTCTTTATTACAAAGCATCTGCCGGCATAGTTGCGTTTGACGGAACCAACACAGTCGTTATATCTGATGCTCTCGGAAAAGAAAAGTATAAAAATGCCGTAGCAGGCGCCTATAACAATAAATACTATGTTTCAATGCAGGATAGAAACGGACTATATCATTTATTTGTTTACGATACCGAGCTTGGAACATGGTGCAGAGAAGATAACACGCACGTTCTTCAATTTATTAATGTTAACAATGAGCTTCTATATCTGAATGCTGACGATAACAAGATTTACAGCGTCACTGAGGAAAATATTTTAAATACAACCGATTATGATAAAGAAGGGAATTTTGAATGGAGCTGCGAAACGGGTAATTTTGGATATTCATATCCAAACAACAAATATCTTTCGCGCTTCCAGGTCCGTATGCAGATTGCGGACGGTGCAAAAGCAACTTTCTTTATTCAGTATGATTCAAACGGAGTATGGCACCGCAAAGGTGAGATGACGGGCAAGGGAATAAGAACACATCTTTTCCCGATTATTCCCGTTCGCTGCGACCATATGAAAATAAAAATTGTAGGAAAAGGCGACGTTAAAATCTTTTCCATTTCAAAAATTCTTGAGGAAGGGGGCGACGTCTGATGTTCAATCTTCCTAAGCCCTCTCCGCTGAGTATGAAAGGAAACAGTAACGATAAATGTAATTACCTTGTTAATTACCTTCAAAAGCTTGTAACAGAGCTTGAAAAGGCTCTCGGCGGCGTTAAGAGAAACAATCAGTCCGAAGGCAACAAAGTTGTTGCAGAAATATCAAAAGCAAATAACAGCTTGATAATAAGCTATACAGACGGCAGCAAGAAAACGATAACATTATAGAAAGGAAAAAAGAAGATGGCAAAACTCGGAGCATTTAAATACAGCGATAACGCCGGGCTTCAAAAAGCATATAAATCGGCGGAAAGCGATTACAATAATTGGTACAACTCAGCTGATAAACATCTTAATCAATATCAAAGTGATGTTGATGCACTTTATAACCAGGTGATGAACCAGGAAAAATTCAGCTACGACCCTCAGAAGGACCAATTGTTTCAGATGTATAAACAGCAATATATGAATCAGGGCAACAGAGCAATGCAAAATCAGATGGGCATTGCCGCAGCTGCAGCAGGCGGGTATAATTCCTCGGCGGCTCAGACCTCGGCACAGAATACCTTTCAGGGATATATGGACGCTCTTTCTGATAAAGCTGCTCAAACATATCAAAATGCGCTTGATATGTATAAATATAATCAGCAAAACATTCTTGATAGGTTTAATTCTGCACGAGAAATGAACAATGCGGGCAATGAAGCTTATTATAAACAGCTTGATTCTAAGGCTCAGAGAATGAACAATGCCTATACTGCATTTAACAATGATAGGAATTTTCAATATAGCGGATGGAATGATAATCGTACCTATCAGCAGAATCAAAATATCTTCAATCAAAATCAAAAGAACTGGAAAAAGGAGTTTGCTTTACAGCAAAAGCTTTACAAGGGGAAATAAGAAATGGCTATTTCAAAAAACACAAAAAACAAATATGAAAAGTATTCTTCACCGTATCAGGAAAGCAATTCGCTTATTAATGCAAAGAATAAGCTCGCTCAAATGGCAAACCGGTCCCCGGAGCTTTCAAATAACTATGAAACTCAGCTTAAGGATATGTATGGCAAAATAAAAAGCGGAAAACCGTTTTCGTATAATCCTGATAATGATGCGGCATACAGGAGATTTGCAGATGAATATAACGCTCTTGCAGGACTTGCTATCGAAGGCAATCAGCAACAGGCGCAGGGGTTAACCGGCGGATACGGTTCAACCTATGCGCCCGAGGTTGCTTCTCAGGGTCTGCAACGCCTAAGAGAAGGCGCCGAAAACGCAATGCCCCTTTTTATGGAGCAGGCTCAAAAAGCTTATATGGCTAATTCTGATGCGGATATTAATGCACTTAACGCAGGTATATCCGCCCGAAAAGATGAAATAAACGACTATGCAAACAGGGCTAATGCGTACAACAATCAATACGATATGGCTCAGAAGGTTTATAGTGACTCCCGTGATTTTGATTATTCCAAGTATACGAATAACCGTGAATACTGGGCTAAAGAATATCAGCAGGAGCAGGAACAGGCAAACAAAGAGGCTGAATATCAGCTCCAAATCTATGATACTTATAACAAGCTTGCAGCCAATAAGTGCGCCGATTACGCCGATAAGAAAAATAATTCAGGAATGAAAGCATATCTTAACGGGCTTGTTAAGGAAGGCAAGCTAACAAAGTATATGGCAGATAACCTTTATAAGCAATATAAATATACTGCTCCTTCCCGTGGCGGTTCCGGCGGCAGAAGCAGCAGGAGCAGTTCAGTGGAAAGCAGCAGCGGTACGGCATATGATGATATGTTTAAAGAATTATACAATAACTCTGACAATTCAAATAATAAACCTTGGTATCCGTCAAAAGAGCAAATTTTATCATTGGGATATGGACCAATAAGTGATGAATATTTAACAAAACTTATTAATAGTGGTGAAGTTATACTTGATGTTCAGAAAAAAACAATTAAGAGAACTGAACCTAAAACAAAACAATCAGCTTTTAAACTTCCGTTTTAAAATAAAGGAGTAGGAAATGGCTATAACACCTTATAAAATGCGAATTGCATTGAACAACCAAGCTCAATTAAACATAAACAACAAGAAAAAAAGAACCGAAAAAGACGAAGAAAACTTAAGGGCATTAGCTGACGATAGCGAATTCGCTTCACGCGAATCATATGCCAGGTTTCTTCAGGACCAACAGGAGCAGAAGCGAAACGAATGGAATAAAACACACCCGTTTTCTTCTGATTATTCGGGATATGACCGCGACAAAATTATTGAAGCGGAAGACAAAATTAACGCTTATGAGAAAAACAGAAGTAACAGTGATTTTGCCAAAAGAAGTACTTATTCACGAAACAAGAATGATGAAAACTTGTTAAAAAGAAACGATATATATTTTAACTGGAACTATAACGACCCTGATGTTATTCTTAATGCGATAAACGAGAATCAGTCTGTTGCAAGCACAGAAACAATGAAATATGTTAACGGAATGAGTGATAAGCAAAAGAGCATGCTTGCTTATATTTATAATACACAAGGAAAAAAAGAAGCAAGCAAGTATCTCGAGAGTCTTGAACCTATTCTTAATGCAAAACAAAACGCTGAAAATCAAAAAATGTATAAAGATATTGCTCAGAAAATGCCTGTTAGAGCAGAAATGCTTAAGCAGTTTGTTGATTTGGGAACTGGAGTTAATGGTGTTCTTGATGCAGCAACTAATATGTTTTGGGGAAAAATAGACCTTAATGATAATCGTCATCAGATAAACTATGCTTCTCAAGCTTTAGGAGAAGGCGAAAGAGCTCGTTGGAATAACGGAAAAGAAATAAATGTTTTCGGAACAAAATATAATACAGGCGAATTACTTTATGATGTAGTAGACAGCACTATTCATAGTGCTGTTATGGCTGCTCTCGGTTCGGATGTTGGCGGCGCAGTTGCAGGTGAAGCTGCAACGCAAAAGGAGCTTGCAAAGTATGCTTCAAGAATTACGACAATGATAATGGGTTCTGAAATTGCATCAAACAAGGTTAAAGAAGAGCTTGAAAACGGTGAAGAGCAAAACAAAGCAGTTGCAAGCTCAATTTTATATGGCGTTGCAACAGCAATTTCCGAAGGGCTGGCATTGGAAAAGGTGTTTGGGTCTAATTCAAAGAATATCTTAAAAAAGGCTTATCAGATGTTTATGCCTGAAGCGTTAGAGGAGATTGTTGAAAACTGGCTTGACCGTGGTATAGATTTAGCGACAAATAATACAAACAGCCCTGAAAAAGTTGTAAATCAGTTAATGAGTGAAAACAACATATCAAAAAGGGATGCGATATGGGCTGTTTTAAAATCATATTTGAGTGAAGATATTATTGCCGGGGCTCAGGGTGGAATATCGGGTGTTGCTATGGGCTCAACTCATAGCATGGCAACCAAAGCGAGATTATCAAATATTGGCTCAACAGTTTCAAAAGATTTGCCTTTATTCAATGATGTTATTAATGTTGCCTTTGCCCTTCCGTCTGAAAGTAAAACTAATTCTTTAATCAAAGGAATATCAAAAAACGCCAAGCTCACTGACAGCAGAATCGGGGAACTTTATGTTCAAACCCTTAATGATGTTCAGGAAAGTTTTAATGATGCAAAAACAAAAGAGGAATTAGAGAAAAGGGCAAACTTTATAACAGACAGACTGAATTCAACCGAATTCAGCGCTGCCGTTTCTTCAATGTATCTTGAAGCTTCTGATAGAATTTCTAAATCAGAGCAGAAAACAAATTCATCAGAAACGAATACATATTCATCAGAAACGAAAACAAGCGCTTCCGAAACGGAAAGCGCTGTTGCTGTTGATGAAAAGAATAATTCTGCAGCAGGAGAGATTAAAGCTCCTTTGCTTGCGAAAAGATATAATTTCGCCGTTCCTGTTACGGTTAACAGCACAGGAAACGAAACGGTTATATCTTCTGTTCATGGCACAAAAGGCGGAGCCCTTCAATTTTCTCTTCCTTCGGGCGAAACTGTTTCTGCTTCCGAGATAACTGCAAGCAGCCCGCAAACAGAAAGAATACTCAATGATGCATCTGATATAAAGCTCGGCGCAGCAGGCGCATCCTTCTTTATTCAGAACGCTATTAATAAGAACCATAACCAAAGCGATTATATCAGCTATAAAAGCTTTGCCCCGGTTATGTATGATTTCGGAAAAATCGGTTTGCCCTGGGCGCGTGTTGAAAGCCTTCAGAAAGAAATGATTAATCAACTGGGATATGGCGTTGCAAAGGAATTCTATGCTGCAGGCGTTGCAGACCAAAACGCGGTTGATTCTCTCAAAGAGGAAAGCAAGAGCAAAACAAAAAAGACCGTTCAGAGAACGGGCGAAGGAACGGTTACAAACTACACCGGGGATGAAACGCTTGATAAGGTTTTCAAAACTCTTGCAGATAAGCTTCATATCAACATTGAATATGTTATGGAAGGAAACGAAAACGGCTCCTTTAATCCCGAAACAGGAACCTTGAGGCTTGTTCAGGGAGCAGTCAGGGGTGATTTAACTTCCCTTGCACATGAAATCGGCGAATATGCAAGAGCATATAACCATAAGGCTTATAAGCAGTATGTTAACACGCTTATTAATATGCTCTTTGATATGGGCGCAATCGAAACAACAAATGATATTTTTGATTATTACCGAACATATAATTCAGACGGTGAAACAGCAACCTTGCAGCAGGCAAAGGAAGAGCTTGCAAACGACGTTACTGCCCGCTTATTCTTTGCCGAGGGCGGAATTGAAGAGGTTGTTGAATATGTTAAGGGAAATGATTCTCTTTCAGAAAATGAAAAAAAGTCCTTCTTTGAAACCCTGAAGGACCTTATCAATCATATTGTCGATATCGTTAAGGAGTATGTAACAAATAAAAATCTCAGCAATTCCGAAAAGGCGGTTGCAAACATGAGCCTTGATGATGTTCAGAAGCTCAGAAAGCAATTCCTTTCCGTTCTTGATGAAGCAATCAGTAATCTTGAAAACGGGGTTGAAGTAACACTTGAACGGAAATATTCTCTCAATCAATATACGGAACACGAAAAGAAAAACTGGAAAGCCAGCAAGACTATTGTTGTTTGCGAAACAGAACAGCAAATTGAGGACTTTTGTAACAAAGCGTTATCCGATAAGACTTATAAGAAGAAAGCCTATTTTGGGGCGGTTTCAGAACATTTAGCCGCAGCGATAAAGGCAAATACGGGCTTGGATACTACAAATCTTAATTGCTGTATAAAAGCGGACGAAGTAAGAAAGGTCGTCGTAAACTCTCACGGAGACGAAAAAGGCGAAGCGGATAGGGGACAAAGACCTATTACCATTAACGATATAGTATCTATACCCGTTATCGTACAAAGTCCTGACGAAATTAGACTTTCAAAGAAATTGTACGAAGGCAAGCCCGTAATAGAGTTTGTTAAAACTCTTAACGGACGTACAACCGTTATTTCGTATGTTTCAAGAAAACATATGGATTTATCCGTTCAAACAATGTATTCGGGCAAAAATAAAGGAAGTCTTGCCACTACGCCAAGTGGGACAAGTCCCTTCTCGCATACGTCCGAAACGCTTAGTGGTACAACTTCCAAAAATAGTGTACCACAAAATGAAGAAAAAAGCAACACAAAAAAATCCCTTGATGTTAATCATTATATGACTGCAGCAGAGAACGGCGACGAGGAAACCGCTCAGAAGTATGTTGATGAAGCGGCAATGAAATGGGGAGCATACTCCATTGACGGCAAAACTCCGCTAAAGCTTTATCACGGAACGCCGAATAAGTTTAACATTTTTGAAAAGAAGAAAATTGGAAGTACGACTGATGACGGCGTTTATGGCAGAGGGTTTTATTTTTCAACAAAACGAGTTCAGGCAGAGCAATATAATAAGGGCGATAACGGACGAGTTATTGAAAGCTACTTAAAAATGAATAATCCTTTAAAGTTAAATAATTATTCTGTATCAGAACTTGCGAAATTATTGGATATGGATGAAAGTCAGTTTTCATATGATTATGCTGAAAGCTTTGCAAAGCCATCATTGGCGTGGGCAGGAAAGTTTACCGGTGCATTAAAAAATAACGGTTTTGATGGCGTAATTGTTGAATACAGTAATGGCGCAAATGAATATATTGTGTTTGATTCCGAACAAATAAAATCCGCCGACCCGATAACCTATGACAATGACGGCAAAATTATTCCGCTTGATGAAAGGTTTACAGAAAGCAAGGATATCCGTTATTCAAAAGATGTTGTTTCTTCCGCTTCATCCCTTCTCCAAGAAAACAAAAAGCTTGCTGAAATGGTTGATTACTGGAAGCGAATGGCACAGCTGAGCAAGCAGAAGGATTATAAACGCCGGGATGTTCGCAAGAAGGCTATTGAGTTAAAAAAGGAAACAGGAAGCAAGATTGATACTGATGAATTAACCGATATGCTTTTTGAGCTATTCACAGGAAGAGCAAATGCAAAAGCTTCTGAACAGGCTTTTTGGGATATTAAAGCAAAAACGATAGCCGAAGCAATATCAGATGCAATCCCTGCAAGGTTTTCTGATGAAAAGCAGGGCGTTATTGATTACCTTAAGGGTAGTAAGATTTCTTTGAGTGAATATGCACAGCAGGATGTTCGCGCCATGAACGACGGCAAACTCAGACCGTGGATTAATCAGGTTAACAAGCTCGTTGTTTATTCTTCATCGGAAAACGGAACCCCGCTTAATAAAAAATGGGGTGAGTGGTCTTCGGATTATCCCTGGCTGTTTGATGAGAAGCTTCCTGTGCCTCAACAGCCTATCAAAATGCTCGAAATAATAGAATGGCTCTATAATCACGACAACAACGATTTAGGTTATGATGAGCAGGAGTATATTGATTTCCTTTCAGCAAACATAAACAAAATCGGCGCCGACCTTGTTCCGATAGAAACAATGGCGGACAAGGAAGCAAAGAAACGCCTTCAGGTTGAAAAGGACTTTAAAGAATACCGAAAAGGCGCAATGCTTTCATATGAAAATGCTATTGAGGCTGTGCAGCAGGATTATGAAAAAAGGCTCAAAAAACAGCTTGCAAATCAGCAGACAGAGCATAATACCCAGATGGGCGAAACAGTTCAGGATTATCAGCGCCTTATCGCTGATATGAAAGCAGATTTTGAAGTTAAGTATAAAGACAAGCTCAGAAAACGCCATGAAACTGTAAGAAGGCGAGAGTTAAGGGAAAGCATAGAACGGAATGCTAACATGCTTTACCGTAACATTTATAAGCCAACAAAAAAGAATCATATTCCCGACGCTTTAAGGGAACCCGTTTTAGATATGTTTTCATATCTGAATTTTGAACATGGAGTTGTAAAAGACGGTGAAAAAACGAAGCATGATACTGTTTGGCAGCAAAAATTCTTAGAAGTTGCAGATGTTCTTGATTATGTGCGCAAAATACAAAGTGGTAAAACAGAGGATATTAGTGCCGACAAAATAAAAAAATACGGCGACATATATTTGGATGTTCCTGCCTTTGTTATTAATGAATTGCGTAGCCTTGCAAAAAAATATTTAGGCAAAGCCAACATTTACGAGATGGCAACCCCTGACCTTGAATACTTAGCAAAAGCAGTCAGAACACTTAGACACACTGTTTCAAAAATAAATCAACTTCATCAGGAAGAAATGAATAATAATGTTCATGAAACTTGTTCAAAAATTCAACAGGAAATTGAGAATAAAAAAGGATTTAAAGGGGCAAACGCTCCATTCTTTGGATTGCTTTATAATTTCTTTAATTTCGAACAAACGGATTTCTTCTCTTTTATTAAGTTGTTAGGAAAAACAGGCGAAGATTTAATTGGTAACATCTATTACAAAGGCTTTACAAAACAGGCTCGCTTAATAAAGCAGGTCAGACAGTTTTCTAATGAGCTTCTTAAAAATGTTGATTATAAAACTTGGACAGGCGATAAAGCTGAACTAAACAAAATAAAGACACAGTATGAAGGAAATATTTATATTACTCCGGCACAGGCAATGTCACTTTATCTCTTGAATAAGCGTGGTAAGCAGGCAATGACTCATATTTTAGAAGGAAGCAGCGTTTTAAAATATGACAACAAAAAAACCCGGAGCAAACTGAAAAATGTATTTAAATCCGAAGGAAAAACAATAAGTTGGAATGAAGAAGCAGTTCGAAAAAGAAATCTAACTTATGATGATGTTGTAAACATTATTGCCACTCTTACTGATGAACAAAAGGTTGTGGCAGATAAAATCGGTGAGTTTTTATCTAAAGAGGTTTCAAAGTGGGGCAATGAGGTTACAATGGAGTTGTATTTGTATTCTGCTTTTATGACCGAAAACTATTTTCCGATTGAAACCCCGGACTTTGAACCAGCGACTAACGATACAAATGCTTCATTGGTAGCAAGTATGTGGGGCGTTGCAAACCAAGGATTCACAAATCAAACAACAGAAGAAGCGAAAACCGCTATCTATATAGACGATATTTTCAGCGTGTTTGCAAGGCATACAAACGGAATGATAAATTTTGCTTCATATACTATTCCTGTTACCAATGCAATGAAGTTTATTAATTACAGAAGTATCGGGGATGAAAATGCTGTTGGTGACTCAATGAAATATACCATAGAAAAGAAATATGGTAGAGGCGCAATTAAATGGTTTACAAACTTCATTCAAGATATAAATGGTTTTGATGGTGAAAAACTATCTTCTTTTGAAAGAATTGCCAATAAAATGACATCAAATGCAAAAGTTGCTGCGGTAGGAGCTAATACAAGAGTTGCTATTCAACAGGTTACAGCATATACAAAAGCCTATGCACTTATGGACGCTAAATACTTAAATAAAGCACTCAGTATATCTGAGGATATCGGCAAAGGTAAAACTGGTAACAACTGGGCTCAGCAAGCGAAACTCGCAAAAGAATATTGCCCAATAGCATATTGGAAATCCTTAGGGTATTTTGAAACTGATATCAGCAGAGGAATAGAAGATATGCTTGTTGACCGTTCATCTGCTATGGATAGAATAAAAGAAAAGTCAATGATACTTGCAGAACTTGGGGATGAAATAACATGGGCAAAATTATTTACAGCCTGTCAGTTGGAAGTTGCAGACAAACAAAGATTGAAACTTGGTACAGAAGAATGCTATCAAGCAGCAGGCGAGCGCTTAACCCAAATCATTAACGAAACTCAGGTAGTTGACAGTGTTTTTCATAGTTCAGAGCTTATTCCAAGAAACCACCCGTTGATAAAAGGCGCAACAGCGTTTATGAATGAAGCAACAAAATCATACAATATGTTAAGAAATGCGGTTATCGGATATAACGAAGGAACTATTTCAAAGAAACAACTCTGCAAAACGGTTGGCGCTTACATTACTACTCAGATATTAGTTTCAATCTTTGCAGGATTTGTTGATGCATTTAGACATAAGGGTGAGGATGATGAGAACTTTTGGAAACGCTGGCTCAAGTGGAGTATAAAAGGCGGAATTGATAACATTAACCCTTTTAACCTTATTCCTTTTTTCAAAGATGCTTTTTCTGTGCTTGACGGATGGGATGTTGGAAGAATGGATATGACTGCGATTAGCACACTTTTTAATGCAGGCAAATACACTTGGCGACGTGCATTGGGTGAATCCAACAGACCTATAATGAGTGATGTTTATGTGTATTTAAAAGCTTTTTCACAGTTTACGGGATTACCTATAGCTAATGCATATCGTGAGATTGAAACTTTTGCTAAAATGTTTACTAAGAACGGTTGGCGAGACCAATTATCAAACAGTGAACAATATAAGCAACTATATGAATATCAGATTTCAAATGATACCGAAAAGTATAAAAAGCTCTATGATAAGCTCGTTAAAAACAATGGTACAGATGAAAAAACAATCAACAGCGGTATAAAGAGCGTTCTTGTGGATAATGATATCAATGTCGCTCAAGCTGCAGTTGCTTATGCGAAAGGAAAAATGAACGATTACATTGATTATATTGAAAAAATCAAAGCCGAGGGTTTTGATGAAAGACTTTCGGAAAACGCCGTAAGCAGTTACTATAATTCAATGCAAAATGCAAAAGAACTCAAGGATGACGGTGACGAGGATAAGTATAGTTTGCTGCTTGATGAGTTGCTGCTCAGCGGCATTGACAAAAGTACACTTGAAGCGACTATCAATGAAATTGAAATCACTGAATCAGAAGACAAAACCCCTCAGCTTTACAGCAAAGATGATTTAATAACTGCCCTCGACAACGGCGAATCACAGGCGTTTTCTCATATGAAGGAGAATATGCTTGATATTTATCAGTTGAACGGAAAAAGTCAGTCTGAGGCAAAAGATGAGCTGAAAAAGAGTATTCAAAGCGGTTACAGACAGGAATATATTGATAATCCTTCGCGCCGTTCTTCAATTGAAAGCAAACTAAATTCAACAGGATTGTTTTCAAAGGAAGATTACACCAAATGGACTGCAGAGAGCTATAATTCAGCTGCACTCAAAAAGAAATTTGAAAGCACAGATGATTATAAAGCAATTCGCAGTTATATCGGTGAACGAATTAACGCTGAAACTTCAGCCGGACAAACGCAAAAACAAGCAGAAAAAAATATTCGCTCTGATATTGCAAGAGAATATAAAGAAAAGTTTATCAATGGAAATGCTGATACAAAAGGTAAAATATTAACTTATATGCAGCGTTCGGGCTTATATGGAAGTCGAGAGGATTGCAAAGAGTGGATAAGAAGGTATTGGTATAATTAATCATAACGAGGGGTTATTAATCCCCTCGTTATTTTTATGATAAAAAAGCACGGGGCGGGGGTGTGACATTAATTATTTGTTTCATATATAATTAATTTGAAAGGAGAGAAAGCATGAATAAATCTGTTTATAGAAAAACACTTGATGTTCAAAAGCAGGGCGCTCAGTTTAATGTTAATGCTTTTAAAAATGAAGCTCTTTCAAGAGAATTGATATTAACGCTGCTTGATGGCTCAAAGCCCTTCAATATAGATAGCGAAAACCTGAGTGTTGTTCTTTTCGCTGTTAAGCCCGACGGATGCGTTCTTTATAACACCTGCCGGATTAACGGCAA
Source organism: Eubacterium sp. (assembly GCA_017476375.1). Lineage (GTDB taxonomy): Bacteria > Bacillota > Clostridia > Oscillospirales > Acutalibacteraceae > Eubacterium_R. The sequence goes on along the minus strand of JAFUZY010000159.1, from coordinate 4,636 downwards.
CGTGGTTTCATATACTTTCACATCCCAGACGCTCTCTGCCGCAGGCGAGGTTAAAGCAAGGCTGAGAATTCAAACCTCGGATGAAAATCCGCAACTTCTTTATTCACCGGAATTCATTATAACCGTTGAGGATACTGGTAACTATGATGAAGCAGTTGAATCAACAAATGAATACTCCGCATTAACTCAGACAACTGCGCAGGCACTTGAAGCAATCATCAATGCAAACGCTGCTGCAGAAGATGCAGAGAACGCTGCATCAAATATCTCTGCTTCCGTTACTCAGACAGCTTCCGGCGCAACAATCAATGTAACCGATTCAGACGGAACAACAAGAAGCGCTAATATCCTGAATGGCGAAAAAGGTGACCGCGGATTACCCGGTGTTCAGGGGGAAAAAGGCGAAAAGGGTGACAAGGGTGATAAAGGTGACCAAGGTATTCAGGGAGTTCAGGGCATACCCGGTGTTCAGGGAGATAAGGGTGACAAAGGCGATAAGGGCGAAAAAGGCGACAAAGGTGATAAGGGCGATTCAGGAACGACCTATACGCTCGGAAGCGCCATGGAAGCACCAAACGGTGTTCTTAATGTGAAGAATAATGGTATTGATGTATACAAGCTCGGACCAAAGGCTGTTCAGGAGAGCAGGATTTCCGACTACGCCGTAACAACGAGAACAATTAACAACGGCGCTGTTACAACAATTAAAATTGCAAACGGAGCAGTAACAGAAACAAAATTATCCAATGAACTTTTAAATAAAATCAATAATACAAAATTAAAAGGGTTAATTTGGAGCATTTTGGGTGACAGTATATCTGCACCAAGCCAAAGTGTAACCAAGTACTTTGATTTGATTTCAGCCCGTCAAGGCGGGATGACGATTGATAATCAGGCTATCGGCGGAACAAGAGTTTCAGGAATGAGAATATTGAATAATTATTCAATAACCAATTGGGAAGCCGATACAACTCAAGAGGGATATTCATATCGTTGTGATATAACAAGCCAAATGGGCGGAGTCAGAGAAACAGACACTGCAGAAGTTACAACCGAACAAAGCGGAGTTTTGGTTACCGCAAAAGCTGGCTATAACAAAATATCAATCTATTCAAATCAAAACATTAATCTAACGATTTCGGCTAAAGTCTATGAGGCAAATGCTTTTTACAGCAGAATTGATTCTTTATCCGCTAATGCGGATATTATAACTGTTTTCGGCGGCACAAACGATTGGATTTCGCCAAGTTATTATCCGCCTTATGTTTATTATTATCCGCTCGGCAAATTTGGCGATAATGACGGCTCAACCTTCTTTGGCGCCTTAGATGTTTTATGTAGGGGTTTGCTTAATAAATATCCGAAAAAAACTATTCTATTTATTACACCTATGGAAAATGCATCTCAAAGTATAGTAAATGGACTTAATGTAGCGGGTAATTCAGTTCGTGATTATGCTGATGCAATTATTGAAGTTTGCGGAAAATATGCTATTCCCGTGCTTGATTTATGCCGAAATGCGGGATTTACTGCATTAAACCCAACGCAGAACAGCACCTATTTTACGGACGGAGTACACCCGAATAGTGCAGGACACTTAAAAATGAGTTATTTGATTGAACAAAAATTGCTTGAAATATATAACGGGTAGGAGGAGTTTAAATGGCAAATATTAAGATTTCTGCTAAAGATTATAAAACCCTCATAACAACAGGAGCAGTTGATTTAAACACGGGCGACGGAATAATTCACCACGAATATAACCCAAACACAAATGTTTATGAGGTTTTCAACCAAGATGAGATTGAACAAAAACTGAATGACTATCCAACCTTCTTTCAGGCAGAGTCAACATATCAAAAGAAAAACATCTACAAACAAAATCTTCAAATAGCCATTTCTGACTGGGTTGAAGAGCAAGAACCCGTTCACGAAGGCTATCCATATCGCTGTGATGTCCCCGTTGCAGAATCAACTGTTAATCATTATCCCGAACCCATATTTGATGATATAACTGAACGCGAAAGAAAGGTTTTCAGCAAGTGCGAAACGGGTACAGGAGTCCTCAAAATTTGGTCAAAAGAACCCGTTGTTGCAACAATCGAAACCCTCAAACTGGAGGTGTCAATATGATAGGAAGAACAAATGTACGAGGGGGGGTACGGATATGAGGTTTAAACAGTTAATAACTAATCAGTTGACAGAAATATCCGATGAAACTATAACTTCACTCAGATACTATGCTTTTTATAATCTTTCAAATCTTGAAAGTGTATCGCTGCCAAATTTAAAGCAGGGCGTATACTATGGGTTTGCTGGCTGTAGTAAACTAACAAATGTTTATTTACCAAATATGTATAATGGAAATTCATTATTCGGTAGATATATGTTTTCAGGCTGCACAAGTTTAAAATTTATCGAACTTCCTAAAGTAAATAGAGTTGTATATACAATGTTTGCAAATTGTTCTAACCTTGAAACAATTTCATCAACTAACTTATCGCTAATAGAAAACTATTCAGTTAGTGGATGTAGTAAATTATCTAATTTAGTGCTGAAAGGTAATAGAGTTACATCTCTTGAAAGTGCAGATTCGCTCAATGGCACTCCGTTTAAAACTGGTAATAATGGCGGCGGAACAGCATATGTTCCAAAAAACTTGATAATAAACTATCAAGCTGATGCTGTGTGGATTCAAATCCCTTATGTTACATTCCTTGCAATTGAGGATAACATAGAAAAACTTAGGGCACTCGGTGCTGATGTGAGCGATTATGAGGAGGCGACAGAATGATAGGACCTGCAAATAATTGGGGCGGTGTTCAGCCAAGCGGAATAGATTTAAACGCTTTGTTTGGTCGTAAAGTTTATGTTGGTACATTTACAACGCCAGATACTGCGCAAAGTATAACTATAACTCACCCCGATGTCGGAACTACTATGGCTATATATATTATGTCAACAGACCCATATATGACAACGAATTTTCAAATATGGGGTGCGGTTTGGTTTGAAACAACCTATTGCGGAATAAACGACAGCACACACATCGGCACTCAACAATATTTAACATACGCTAATGATGTGGTAGACCGTGCAAAACAGAATAACTATCGAATAGGTCAAGTGACTAACACAAGTTTTAGCATTCCATTATCAACATCTGCTAATTATAAATTAAAACCTGAAACGAAGTATGTGTATATCGTTGTAGGCGATTCTATCGAAAGTGAGGAAGGACTATGAACAATGAAATATTAATAGCGTTGCTTGCGCTTGTGGGAACACTGTCAGGAACCTTCGGCGGAATTGTGACCTCTTCAAAGCTTACTGCCTACCGTATTCAGCAGCTTGAAAACAAAGTTGATGTGCATAACAAATTTGCCGAAAGAATTCCGCTGATAGAAAAGGATATTAAGGTGATGAATCACCGAATTAATGATTTAGAAAAAGAAAAGGAGAAATAAAAAAATGAAATTTACTAAGGAAACATTTAAAAGAACAATAAGAACATTTATTCAGGCAGCCGTTTCATATTTGCTCGTAAACATTGCAGTACTTGATTTAAGCGGCGACAAGGCAACGATTAAAACAGCGCTTATCGGAATTGCTGTTTCAGCCCTCTCAGCAGGAATATCAGCTGTTATGAACCTTGAAAAAACCGAAGAAAAAGGCGGCGGGGAATACACCTTTGATTCTTGGATTAAGAAATTCAGAGGTAAAGCACTCAATCCCGACGGCGTTTCGGGCGTTCAGTGTGTTGATTTAATCAAGCACTATTGTAAAAATGTTATAGGAATGAGCAAGAGCTATTATGATGCGTGGGGTAATGCAATTGAATGGTATAATGCCTTTTCAGATAAGCCCTGGCTTGTTAAGAATTTCAAAAAAATACCATATGAAAAAGGTATGAAAATCAGAAAGGGTGATATAGTTATATTCAAAAGCGCAAGCAAGTACGGGCATATAGCCGTCTGCAACGGCAAATATAACAGCAAGTCATTTGAAGCATATGACGAAAACTACAAGGGAACCCATGCAGGAATGACCCTCAGAACATTTGAGTACGACGGCAACTATAACCCCCTCGGTTTCCTCAGACCGAAGGACAGAAGCAATATTATAACCGCGCCGAAGGTTAAAGCCGGTACATATAAGCTGACGAATGTCCGCGGTATCTATAACGGATGGGGAGCAGCAACGCTAAGAAAGAAGGTTAAGGATATAACCGAAGATGCCAGGAAACATACAACAAGTTCAAAGCAAAACGCCGAAGCCTTCTTAAAGGCAGGCACCGAAGTTACCATATACGAAACTAAGTTGCTTTCATCGGGTAATCTTTGGGCTAAAATCCCGAGCGGATATATCTGCATTTGGGAAAGCGATATTGACAAAAAATTCATTAAATGATATATAATATAATGTAATAAATAATATCCCTCTGCTTATGCAAAGGGATATTTTTATATCTTTTATTCATAAGGTCCGCCGTACTGGCTGATTATAATTGCTGCAGCCTTCGGGTCGGGATTTTTTATATTAATTGGGTATTGTAATCTTTTTACATAGTTAAACATTAAATCACTCCTTACTTCAAGATATGAAGAAGGAGGGATTTTTGTTAATGTTCAATTGG
>JAFUZY010000158.1 GCA_017476375.1 Eubacterium sp. | reverse complement strand
TTCAACCTGTCCGGAATGTCAGGGCAGGGGCGTTGTTAACGATCAGCAAAGAACCGCTTTCGGCGTTATGAGCACTCAAAGAACCTGTTCGCGTTGCGGCGGAAGGGGCAAGATTATTGAAAAGCCCTGCTCAAAATGCGGCGGCAAGGGCAAGGTTCGCAAAAAGACAAAGGTTGATATTAACATCCCTGCAGGTATTGATAACCGTCAGGTTGTTAATGTTCGCGGCTACGGAGACAGCGGAATAAACGGCGGACCGAGCGGCGACCTCAGAGTTGTTGTTAATGTTAAGGCTCACAAGGATTTTGAAAGAGAGGATTTCGATATCTGGTATAACAAGCATATCAGCATTGTTGAAGCAGCTCTCGGCGCAGAGGTGCGCGTTCCTACTCTTGATAACGATATCAAATATTTTATTCCTGCGGGAACCCAGCCCGGCGATGTTTTCAAACTAAAGGGCAAGGGCATTCAAAGGCTCAACGGAGTTGGCAAGGGCGATATGTTTGTTCGCGTTATTGTTGATATTCCGAAAGAGCTTTCAAAGGAACAAAAAGATATTCTTATGAAATTTGATGAATCCTACACGCCCCCGAAAAATCCGCCAAAGAAAGGCTTTTTCGATAAATTCAAATAATGATTAAAACGAAAACGGGACTCACTGAAAGTGATTCCCGCTTTTTTGATTTGAATAGAAGCAGTGAATTTCGCCATCACTTTAACGCTTTAATGTGTTCATTTGGGGACAGTCCCCAGTTGAACATATTATTCTTTTTGCCTGTATCCGAAAATGGATTTGGCAAAACAATCTGCAAGATTTAAAACCTTAACGCCTCTTTTTTCAGCTTCCTGTGCAATATAAGTTGATATATCATCGTCAAAGTCAATAAAAGTTAACATATAATCACTGTTTTCAATGGCGTAATCATATAGCTTTCGGTATAAGAATTTGTTTTCAACTTCATGTTCAAACGGACAAATTGTTTTAAATCTTAAACCGCTGTCCCTTCTTCCGTAATATACAATATTAAGCTTATTAGTATCCGCAAGCTCAATTATTTCAACTTTTTTTGTTTCGGTATTTGTCAGAAGAGAAACATAAATGCGAAGGTCAAAATTATTTCTTTTTGTTATAAATACCCTGTCTATTCCGTTTTTCAAAACAATGCTTCTGACAACCTGTGCAAATTCAGATGAGTGTAAAAGGTTATTAGAATCCTCTGCTATGTTTCCGCAGATAAATGCAGTGCTCAACTTTGTTCCCTCCAAACAAAAAAGTGCGCAGCAAAGCTACGCACTAAAAACGCATAGCTCCTCTGTCGCCAAACATGTCACATAAACGCAAATTACGATATGCTTATAAGAGCATGCATTTTTATCTAAAGAGATAAAAATAGCATGTCGTAATTGTGCGTTAAATATTCACTTGTGACATATTTGGCTCTTTCATTTTATCATCATATGTTCATTCAGTCAAGAAAATTTATAAAACAATGAAACTCATCGCTGCTTTAGCAATTGAACATATCAAAACGGGAGTTACTGAAAAGTAACTCCCGTTTTGATATTAAGGGTTTTTATATTCTTTTTATTTCCCAGAAATATTTTCTTTTTGAAACCGGAAAATCATTTAAAATTCCGTGTTCGGGGTCGAAGAAGGTTCCGTAATAATACAGCGACCAGTGCCAGCACCTTGGCGTTTCAAGGCTTAAAAGGCAAATATCTGAAAGGTCGCTTTTGCTTTCAGCCTGCTTTCTTTCATCCGATATGAAAAAACTGTGCGCCCTCAGATATTCTTTCATTTCCTTTAAATTTGTTTCTCTTTCATTTTGCAAATCCCGTGCAACCTGAGAAACGGGGATTTCCGTCAGCATGGCAAGAACTGCCTGACCGCACTGCAAATCGGTTGGCTCGCCGATATATTCTATCTCTTTTTGCATTTATTCTTCTGTTTCTTCAAACCTGAGGAGCATTGCTCTCTGGAAGAAATCGAGCTCCTTGTTTATTGCGTCCTGTCCAGCATCGTCAAACGGGAATAAAACGGAAAAAACATGGGGGAGGGGCTCGCCGAATTCCTCGCCGTAGTCGGCTATTTCGCATTTTGTTCCAGTTTCGGCAATAAGGTTATATGCAGCAAGGGTTTGCTCGTGGGCAAGGGAATCGCCGCTGCTTGTTATAAGATAGGTTGGGGGGAACTGAGCATAGTCGATTATCTCAGAGAGGTCCATATAGTTATATGTCGGTTTTTCTTCATAATCCTTACCCCAGAGAAGCTTTGTATAGATGCTGAAGGCACCGCCGTTTTTCATATATGAAACGGGCGAGGTTAAAACAAGAGCTGTTATATCGAGATTGCCGTCAACAACATCAAAGGTTTTTCTGAGCTCGGCGCTTTGGAGAAGAACTGCGGAATATGCCGCAAGCTGACCGCCTGCTGAATCACCTGTCAGCATAATGCTGTTTTTATCGCAGGGATAGTTTTTCATATTTTCGCTTATCCATTTAAGCGCTTGGGCAACATCCTGAAGCTGCTCGTTAACCGTAACATCGGGAACAAGGCGATAGCTGAGATTGAAAACGACATAGCCCTTTTCGGCAAGAGAAAGGCAATAGTATTCGTTCAAATCCTTGTCGCCGTACATCCATCCGCCGCCGTGAATATCAATTATAACGGGGAGGCGCGCCTTTTTATTCGTTCCCTGAGGGTAATAAATATCAAGCTTGTGGTAAATATTTCCGTCGTCTATATAGGGGATGTCCTCAATCTTTTCAAGCGTTTCGGGCGGGGTCTGGGCTGCGTGTTTGGCAGCGTCGCCGTCGGCGCAAAAACGCCAGACCATCTGCATAATGCGGATAATCGGGTTATGCTTAATGCCCTTTGCGCTGTCTGCCTGATAATCAACAGTATCCGAAATCACCATACCGCCTACTGCGTATCGGTTTTCGTCTGTGTCTGCAACAGGTTTGGTTACAACGTTGATAAAGATTATTGCCGCAATTGCAATGGCAAGAATAATTCCTAAAATGATTATAAGTATTTTTAATCCGATATTCATTTTCTTTTTTTCCTGAACCTTGGGCATAGTTAACCTCCGTTCTTTTTATTTGATTATATCAAAGAATTTCAATATTAACAATATCACTTTTTATGGAAAAAGCTCATTTGGATTTTACGGCTTTCTGATTTGATTTTTCTGTCGTTTAAAAATTCACCGCAGAAAAGGTTGATTCCGTATTCCTTTTCAAGATATTTCAAGGTGAGCGTTTTTTTATCGAAGTAAATTAATTCGGGAACGAATTCGCATTCTCTTCCGATAATGTTTTCAATTTCAAAATCCTTATCCGAGCTTATTTCAACCTCATTTTCGGAAAGCGAAAACTTAACAAAGCGGTTGCTGTTTTTGAAAACAACATCACATTCGTTTTCACCTTTTTCGATAAACTCCATCTCGTTGCAGACGAAGTTTTCTTCATTTTTGAAGCTGAAAAATGCACCCGAGCGAACGCCGTTTCCGCTGAAAAGATAGCCGTCGGTAACGGGAAGGGTTTCATAAACGGCAAAGGTTTCCTTGCAAACGGCATTGTCAAACAGGTCGGCGATTGAATCGTCAAAGATATGCAAATCGCGGATTCTTATTCTGCCGTTTTCCGAATAAAGATTTATCCTGTAGTTTTTGCAGCAGTACCACGCAGTGCTTTTGTTTTCATCGTCGTATGCGCAGTGCGCCGTTATTGTGCTTGCAGGGGTTGATTTATATTTTTCTTTAAACCATCTTCCGCTCTCGCCAAGCTGTTCAATTTCGATTTTGCCCTCTTTTTGAAGCTTATCAAAAAGAGCAAATTGATATTTAAGCCCGTCCTTCATCTTTTGCCAGCCGAAGGAATTTTCCTGGCCTGCCTGAGCATAGCCGAAGGAAAGGCACTCGCCGTTGAAATTCTCTTTTAAATACCAGTCAACCCATTCATTGAGACCGCCGCCAACATCGTGGTAAACAGGCTCAAGGGTTATAACTCTCTGGGATTTTTTCGGGCTTAAATCCTCGTTGGATGAGCAGTCGTATTGATAAACCTGGTCGGAGCCGAGCATTTTAAAGAGGGGAATGTTCATCTGGCTTTCCTCACTCTGAGCCGGAAGAAAAACATTTGCCCTGCTCGGATAGTATGCCTGCCCGTAGTATCCGCCCCAAAGAGTGTAGCCGTCTGTTCCGAATTGCTCTTTGCAGTTACAAAGGGCGTCAAGAGCGTATTTATCATTTATATATCTGATTGTATATGTATCATAGAACCATGCGCCGAAAACTCGGGGATAGTGACCGAAAATATCCTTGAACTGCTCAAAAACAAGGTCAATCATCTTTTTTCGGATTTCAAGCGGATATGCCATTGCATAGCCGCAGTTGCAAAGTCCGCTCCATTCTCTGTTGCATTTCCACTCAACTCCTGCATCCTCTGCAAGGGGCTTTATAACCTCAAACCATACCCCGATTTCATAGCGCTCTTTGTCGAGGGAGAGCATAAGCTCTCTGAAATTATCCATCTGCAGAGCGTCATACTGAATAAGAAAGGTTGACTTGAAATTATATTTATCTATTAAATCAATCTGATTTTTAACAGTGTGGTAAGTTTCGAGCGGTGGCTGCGGCTCGGAGTCAAAGCCCCTTATGAAATTAACAATGTTAACTATCTGTCTTTTCTTTTCCATAGGTTATCCCTTTGTTAAGTGTTCCTTTAAAGCCTCGAAAACCTCTTCCATTTTCATACCCCTTGAGCCTTTAACAAGAACGGCGTCGCCTTTGTTGAGCGAGGCTGAAAAAGCTTTAATATCCTCAATCATTTCTGCCTTTTTATCTTTCGGGTATGCCTTTGATTTTTCTGCCGTTCCCTTTAAAAAAGCCTTGTAATCATCGCCGATGAAATATGCAAAATCAATATTGTTTTTTTTGCACATTTTTCCGAGATTTTCATGCTCTTTTTCTGAAAACTCGCCAAGCTCAAGCATTTCGCCGAGAAGGGCAAATGTTTTTCCGCCCTTTGAATATGAGGCAAGGGTTTCAAGCGCAACTCTTGCGGAATCGGGGCTTGAATTATAATAATCCTTAACAAAAACAATTCCGTTTATTTCTTCGCTTTCGCATCTCATTGAAACGCTCTGATAACCTTCAAGCGCATTAAATGCAGTTTCAAGGTCAATTCCGAAATGAAGTCCGCAAAGCATTGCTTCAAGTGAGTTTAAAACATTGTATTTTCCGAGAACGGGAATAAAGCCCGTTGCTGTTTCATCGCCTGATTTAACAGTGAATTCGGTTTTTTCGCCGTCGTCTTTCAAATCAGAGGCAAGAATATCCGCATTTTCATTCTCAATTCCCGTAAACTGTTTTTTGAAAGAGCCCGTGCCGGCAGAGCTAAGAAGCTTATCGTCGCCATTAAGAATAAGCAGACCGTCGTTACTCAGACCCTCAAGGATTTCAAGTTTTGCTTTGAGTATGTTTTCCTGTGAGCCGAGGTTTCCGATATGCGCCTTGCCGACATTGGTTATAAGCGCAACATCGGGCTTTGCGATGTTTGTTAAGCGGCTGATTTCGCCGAGGTGGTTCATTCCCATTTCAAGAACGGCAATATCATAACTATCGTCGAGTTGAAGAACGCTTTTCGGAAGCCCGATTTCGTTGTTGAAATTCTTATCGGTTGAATAAACCCTGTATTTAGAGGATAAAACTGTTTTAGTCATATCCCTTGTTGTTGTTTTTCCGTTGCTTCCGGTTATTGCAACAACCTTTATATCAAGAAGAGTTCTGTAATATGCAGCAAGGCGGTGAAGAGCAAGAAGGGTATCCTCAACCATTAAAACGGGAACCCCTGCTTCAACATCTTGTGAGCAAACAACCGCCGCAGCGCCGTTTTCTTCGGCAACTGAAATATAATCGTGGCCATTGAATTTCTCTCCGACAAGAGCAATGAACAAATCGCCTTTTTTTATAGTTCTTGTGTCCGTGCTTACTCCGCTGACAGCAATGTCGCCGTTGTATTCGCATTTCGCGCCGATGTTTTTGATTATATCTGTTAGCTTTAGCTTTTTCATATACACACCTCTGAATTAATATGTTAAAATTATAATATAAGTATATAAAAAAATCAACTTATTGTATTCTTTTTACTGCTGTGTTATTATCTGAGTATAATAAATTTTAAAGAGTGATGAAATGAAAGATGTTATCTATATAATCGTTTCGCTTTTTTCAACCCTAATCGGCTCAATTTCAGGTATGGGCGGCGGAGTTATAATGAAACCGATTTTTGATATGCTCGGCGATTTCTCAGCATTTCAGATAAGCGTTTTAACCTCGTCAACCGTTTTTGCAATGAGCGCTGTTTCAGTAGGCACAAGTGCGAAAAAGTTTAAAGAGGAAAAAGAAAAGAGCAAAACCTTTTTCTGTGTTGCCCTCGGTTCGCTTGTAGGAGGATATATCGGAAATGCGCTTTTTAATCAGCTGACTTACAGCTTTGAAAATGATAACGCGGTTAAAGCTGTTCAAAACGCAGTTTTGCTTGCGCTTGTTGTTGCCGTAATTATTTATATGAATCAAAAAAACCGAAAAAGCCTTGAGGTTAAAAACAGTCTTGCAGGTATTCCGGTTGGCTTGATACTCGGAATAATCTCCGCATTTCTCGGAATCGGGGGAGGTCCGATTAATGTTGCGGTTCTGATTTTTGTTTTTGGCTTTGAAATTAAAACTGCGGTTATCTGTTCCTTGCTTTCCGTTTTGTTTTGCCAGGGCGCAAAGCTTCTTTCGATTGGAATAATTCTCTTTGCTGCTTTTGATACAAACCTGTATATATTCGTTGTGATAGCAGGCGTTATCGGCGCACTTTGCGGAAGAGCGATAAACAAAAAGCTCAGCGAAAGGGGAGTTAACGGAGTTTATACCTTTGTTCAGGTTATAGTTATAATGATGTGCAGTTTTAATATTTGCCGCCTTTTTATCAGATAATATTTCTTGACAATCAATCCTTCAGACTGTATATTATTAATAATATTTTCAATGAATTTTTCTCGGAGGTGCTGAATGTATATAACAATCAACGGCCAGCTTGGCAGCGGTAAAAGTGAAATCTGCAAATTTTTTAAAAGGGAACACGGCTTTGATATTTTCAGTACGGGAAGAATTCAGCGTGAAAGAGCGCGCCAGCAAGGCATTTCAACTCTTGAAATGAATAAAAAATCGGGCAAGGATTATTCGCTCGACCACATTATTGATAACGCAACCGTTGAATTTGCAAATGAACACAGGGGCGAGGATGTTATATTTGATTCAAGACTTGCATGGCACTTTGTTCCCGATTCATTTAAAATTCACCTTCTTGTAAGCCCTGCCGAGGCAGGAAGAAGGGTTTTTTGCAACAGGGTAACAAAGGAGGAAAAATATTCCTCTCAGCAGGATGCAACGAATCAGCTTGTTGAAAGAAGAAGGCTTGAGGCTGAAAGATATCTTAAGGTTTATAATGTTGTTATGAACGATTATTCAAATTATAATCTCGTTCTTGACACAACCTCTCTTTCAATCAAAGAGGTTTGCGATATTCTTTATAAAGAGGTCTGCGAGTTTAAAAAAGGAAACTATAAAAATAAAATTCTTGCGTCACCAAAAAACATCTATCCTGCAAAGAAAATTGATAATTCTTCCAAGGATAAGGAAATAATTGATATAATCTGCTTCAACGATGCAATGTTTGCAATTGACGGCAACGAGGCTCTTAAAAAAGCAAATGAAGAGGGAAGAAAAATCCTTGAGGTTAACCTCATCCCCGAAAGCAAGGACGAAATTTCGATAACTCTTGAAGAGATTTATGAATGGGAAAAGGAAAACGGATTTATTTATTCATACTATCCGATTAACGAATAACAAAACAAAAAAACAACACGAAATTTTTTTCGTGTTGTTTTTTTAATCTTCGTTTAAGATTAGCGTTTTATTATGACTTCAACAAAGGCAATAGCCGAAAAAATAAAAGGAGTAATCATTATGAAAAAATCAAACAGAACAATTAAAAATGTGATTATGATTCTTATGATTGCGGTTTTATGCGTTGGGTCATATTTCACAATGGATTTTGCAAAAAATCATACAAGCACATCAAATCAGATTGAAATGCAGATGCCGTCGGGTGACACTCAGGGAGGTTTGCCGGAATTGTCATCGGATTCGGATAGTTCGGAAAGTGAAAGTTCATCAAATCAGCCTCCGGAAATGCCGAGCGGTGAAAGCGGCGATTCATCAAATCAGCCACCGGAAATGGCGAGCGGTGAAAGCAGCGATTCATCAAATCAGCCACCGGAACTGCCGAGCGGTTAAAACAGCGATTCATCAAACAGACCCGAGAGACCCGGTAACCGCAGCAAGTCATCGGATTCGGACTCCGCTTCTTCTGAGGATTTTTCAAAGGAAAGAATGGGCGGAATGCATCAGCAAGGCGGCAAGCTTAAAACAGTTTATTATGTTTTATTTGCATGCGAAAGCCTTCTGATTGCTCTTATCCTCATATATCTGATTATGTCGCACTTCAATAAAAAGAGCTTCAAAGAAACCTTTAAAAGCAGCGATAAGGTTCTTATCTTCGCTCTTTCAACAATAATTGCAACCTCGGGATTGACCGTTGCTCAAAGTGCGGTAACAAGTAAGCTTATGTCGGGCAGTAACACGGGATTTTCTCAGAGGGCTGATGAGCAGATGAATAATGCAGCATCAACAAGCGTTGACGCCGCAGGCTCAACAATAGTTACAGATGAACAAACTCTTGAGGCGTCGTATTCTTCAAGCAACAGCGACGAAAGCGCAATCCTTGTTAATGATGGCGGAAACGCAACAATCAGCGGCGCAACCGTTACTAAAACAGGCGATAGCACAAACACCGAAAACTCGGAGTTTTACGGTATTAACTCAGGTATTCTTGTTCAGGAAAATTCAACTGCAACGATTAAAAATGCAACAATTTCAACCGATGCAAAGGGCAGCAACGCTGTATTTTCAACGGGCGAAAACGCAAAGATTTATATCTCGGATTCAACAATAACAACAACAGGTTCTTCCTCGGCAAGAGGACTTGACGCAACCTACGGCGGATATATTGAAGCCGACAGTGTTAAAATAACAACACAGGGCGGTTCGTGCGCAGCGCTTGCAACAGACAGAGGCGAGGGAACAGTTATAGCAAATAATTCAACTCTTGAAACAAACGGCGCAGGCTCACCGTTAATATATTCAACGGGTGAAATCAGCGTGGATAGCACGAAGGGAACGGCAAACGGCTCTCAGATGGTTGTTATTGAGGGTAAAAACTCTGCAAGCGTAACTAATTCAACGCTTACGGCGTCCGGTGCAGGCAACAGAAAAGATGTTGACCGGGCAGGCGTTATGATTTATCAGTCAATGAGCGGCGACGCTTCGGAAGGAACAGGAACTTTCACTGCCGCATCATCAAGTCTTTCGATTGATAAGAACAGCAAGTATTATAAAACAGCCCCGATGTTCTTTGTAACAAATACAGACGCGGTTATTAACCTTAATGATACAAAGCTCAGCTTCGGAAGCGGCGTTCTTCTCAGCGCAAAGGCAACCGATGAATGGGGCAAAGAGGGCTCAAACGGCGGAAATGTTACACTCAATGCAAAGAACCAGACTTTAACAGGTAATATTGAGGCAGATAAACTCTCAACAGTTGCAATCAGCTTAACAAATTCAAGTTATGAGGGAACAATCAACGGCGACAACAGCGCAAAGAAAATCAGCCTTACTCTTGATAAAAATTCAACAATCAAGTTAACGGGCGACTGCTATGTAACCTCGCTTGAAAATGCAGATTCAACTAACAGCAATATTGATTTTAACGGCTTCAAATTATATGTTAACGGAAAAGCTATCAACTAAAGGACTTCATCATCCTTTACTTCCAATAAAAAACAACGGGCATCTCGCAAGGGATGCCCGTTGTTTTTAATGCAAAGTGCAAAGTGCAAAATGCAAAATTAGAATTGAAAATTAAAAAAATAGTGAAAAAATAGAGAAAAAATAGTGGAATTTTTTATTATTTAATGATAGACTAATATTAATAAAATCAAGGAGAAACTAAATGATTAAGGTTAAATTAACAAACGATATTCTGAAAAAAATATCAGTGATTGATGAAAACCGTTTTAATTTAAAAATAACAGAAATACCACAGGCAACAAAAAACAGGCTGAGAAAGAATTCCAAGAAAAAAAGTTCTTATGCTTCAACCAAAATAGAAGGAAATCCGCTTACAGAAGAGCAAGCGAATGAAGCTATTGAAAGAGATGAACACAAGCATTTCTTAAAACCTGAGCAAGAGGTCAGAAACTATTTTCTTGCATTGGGATATCTTGAAAAAAAGCTTAAAGAAAAAGAACCGTTTTCAATAAACCTTCTTCTTGATGTTCAAAAGATTGTAGAAAAAGGTGCATCAAAAGAAAAGGTTGGCATAAGAGGCGAAATGCCTCCGGGTGTATTGTTTGCGGTGTATGACTCTCAAAGCGGAAAAGCGGAATATATTCCTCCTGAATATACCGATATACCTGAGCTTCTTGATGAACTTGTTGAATATGTTAATTCAACAGATGATCATCCGCTCATAATTGCAGCGGTGGTGCATTATCAGTTGGTTACTATACATCCTTTTGAAGATGGAAACGGTCGGACAGCGCGTCTTATATCAGGATATATTCTCGACTTGCTTGGATATGGATTTGGAGGCATAGGCTCACTTGATGAATATTTTGCCTATGATTCTCAGGAGTACTATGAATCTCTTCAAATGGGCTTGCCGGCTCTGTATTATTCGGGAAGAAACAACCCGCCACATCCTGAAATCTGGATTAATTATTATTTGAGAATGGTGGAATTGTATTCAAAAAAAGTGTGTGAATTATCAAAAGAGTCAAACGAGGAGGCAATTGATTCAGCCTTATCCCATTTGAATACAAAAGAAAAAAGTTTTTTGCTATTTTTGATAAATAATCGGATTTATGAATTTGCTCCGATTGAAATTAGCAAAAAACTTAAAGTAACAAACAAAACGGTTATTAACAGATGTACTAAATTAGTGAACTGCGGTCTTTTAATTCCAAATATTGTTAAAGAAAGAATCAGAACATATACGCTCAGCGACTTTGCAAAGGATAACAGAAAACAAATTCAATTAAAACTAAGTAATTAGTGAAATCAAAATTATAAACAGGACAGTTCATAGTTATAATGAATTGAAAATTGAGAATGGAAAATTGAATATTATGGGTCGCTTCGCTCCGATTATATAATACAAATCAAAATGCAAAACATTTTGATTTGAGAGGAGAAACATATGGAGGGATTTTTAGCATTTTGCTTGCAAAATGCTCCAATCCCGAAATATGTTTGGACGAGGGGACTGTCCCCAGTTGAACACTTTAAAGCGTTAAAGGCTATTTGTATTTTTCAATTATTTCCTCGGGGATTTTTGTTCCCCTGTTGTAGGTTTTATAATCCTCTTCGCTGATTTCTCTGATAACCCTGCAGGGATTTCCGAAGGCAACAACATTATTTGGAATATCCTTTGTAACAACCGAGCCTGCGCCGATTACGCAGTTATCACCGATTGTAACTCCGGGCATAATCATTGCGCCTGTTCCTACCCAGACATTGTTTCCGATTTTAACAGGCAGATTATATTGAAGCTGATATTCTCTTAGTTTCGGGCTAATCGGATGGGCTGCTGTTGCAATGGTAACATTTGGGGCGAGCATAACGCCGTCGCCTATATAGATATATCCGTCGTCAACAAGGGTTAAGTTGAAATTTGCATAAAAATATTTGCCGATAAAAACATTTGAACCGCCCAGATTCGCATGAAACGGCGGTTCAATGTATGAATCCTCGCCGATTGCGCCAAACATATCTTTCAGCATTTTCGCTCTTTCTTCAAGCCCCTTCCTTGTTGCAGGGGTTTTGTTATACTGATTAACCTTTTCAATAAGGGTTATCTGATAATCAAAAAGCTCTGTTTCTCCCGGGTCATAAATCTCGCCCGAATGCATTTTTCTCTTGATTTCTTCAAAGCTCATAGCCATCCTCCGAAAAAGCTTTTTCTGATTTTGACTATATCACATTGTTAATTAATTATCAATAGGCATATTTGTTGATTTTTTTTATAATATAAGTTACAATAGTTATATTATGTAAGCTAATTGCTTAAGGAAGGAAAGAGGTTATGAAGCAAAGAACTTTCAGAAGGGGCGTTCATCCCTTCGGCGGAAAAGACTATGCGGCGGATTGCCCGATTAAAACTATTCCAGCCGAAGAGATTATGGTGTTCCCCCTTTCTCAGCATATAGGCGCTCCTGCAAAGAGCGTTGTTGCAGTTGGCGACAGAGTGCTTAAGGGTCAGCTTATTGCTGAAGCAGGCGGTTTTATTTCTTCCCCTGTTTACAGTTCTGTTTCAGGAACTGTTAAAAAGATTGAAAAGCGCCGCGTAACAAACGGAGCAATGGTTGATTCAATCATCATTGAAAATGACTTTCAGGAGGAAGCTGTTGAGGGATACAGCGTTGACAGAGCTCTTGAAGGTTTAACAAAAGAAGATGTTATTGATATTGTTAAGAATGCAGGAATAGTCGGAATGGGCGGAGCAGGATTCCCGACGGGAGTTAAAATATCCCCGAAAAATGCAGATGATGTTGATACCCTTATCATCAACGCTGTGGAATGCGAGCCCTATTTAACTTCGGATTACAGACTTATTCTGGAAAGAGCCGAAGAGGTTATCAAGGGCATAAAGGCTGCTCTTGTTGCGCTTCCCTCAGCAAAGGCTGTTATCGGAATTGAGGACAACAAGCCAAAGGCAGTCAAGCTTCTTCAGATAATGGTTGAGGATGAAGAAAAAATTGATGTTTGCCCTCTTAAAACAAAATACCCTCAGGGCGGAGAAAGGCAGCTTATATATGCCGTAACGGGAAGGAAGATAAATTCCCGTATGCTTCCTGCAGATGCTTCCTGCGTTGTTTTAAACACCGCAACCTGCGTTGCAATCTGCGAGGCGGTTTATAACAATGTTCCGCTTATCCACAGGGTTATGACAATAACGGGCGAGGGCGTTAATTCTCCCTGCAATGTTGATGTTCCCCTCGGAATAAGCCACAGCTATCTGCTTGAGCAGTGCGGAGGCGCAAAAGAGGACGCCGTCAAATTTATCTCGGGCGGTCCGATGATGGGAATGGCAATGTCAACCCTTGATGTTCCCGTTGTTAAAACCTCTTCATCAATTCTTGCCTACATAAATGATGAGGTTGCAAACCTTGTTGAAACGCCGTGTATTCACTGCGGAAGATGCGCAAAAGCCTGCCCGCAGAGGCTCGTTCCTCAGCTTATGGGAAAGGCAATCAAGTCTGATGATATTGAAAAATTTGAAAGAATAGGCGGAATGGAATGTATTGAATGCGGATGCTGTTCTTATGGCTGTCCTGCAAAAATTCCGCTCACCCAGATGTTTAAACTCGGAAAAGTTAAAGTGCGTGAAATGCGTGCAAAGCAACAGCAGGAAGGGGGAAAATAATCAATGTATAATGTTTCGGTTTCCCCTCATGTAAGGGATAAAAGCTCAACAAAATCAATAATGCGCGATGTTGCAATTGCGCTTGTTCCAACTCTCGGCTTCGGCGTTTATCATTTTGGAATAAATGCTCTTGTTCTGATTCTTGTTTCAGCGGCGTCGTGTATGGCTTTTGAGGCGCTCTATGAGTTTCTAATGAAAAAGCCGATAACGGTTTTCGACTGGAGCGCACTTGTAACAGGACTTATAATCGCAGTTAACCTTCCGCCCACCGCCGCATGGTGGATGCCGATATTGGGCTCTGCATTTGCAATAATTGTTGTTAAGATGCTTTTCGGCGGATTGGGTCAGAATTTTATGAACCCTGCTCTTGCAGGACGCGCATTCCTAACGATTTCATTTACTGCAAGAATGACTAATTTTGCAGTTGACGGATATTCGGGCGCAACTCCTCTTGCAGTTTTGAAGGAGGGCGGAGCAGTTAATCTTAAAGATTTGTTCTTCGGCTTCCAGAGCGGATGCATAGGCGAGGTTTCAGCCCTTGCGATTCTTATCGGAGCTGCATACCTCGTTATCAGAAGAGTTATTTCTCTGAGAATACCTCTTACATACATTATTTCAACAATCTGTTTCATAGCAGTTATCAAACTTATAAACGGAACGCCTGTTAATGCCGATTTCGGAATATATCTTCTTGGCGAGCTTCTTTCGGGCGGACTTCTTGTCGGAGCCTTCTTTATGGCAACCGACTATGTAACAACCCCTGTAACCGTTAAAGGTCAGATAGTTTTCGGACTGATTATCGGTCTTTTAACAGCTTTGTTCAGAACTCTCGGCTCAACCGCAGAGGGCGTTTCATATGCAATAATTATCGGAAACCTTCTTGTTCCGCTTATTGAAAATAAAACTGTTCCCCGTGCATTCGGATGTGAAAAAGAGAGCTTTTTCAGAAGAGTAAAGAAGGAGGGCGGCGAAAATGAGTAAAACAAAGTCAAACGCATTTAAAAACATTATTGTTCTTTTCGTTGTTGCCCTTGTTTCTGTTTCAATTCTTGCAG
>JAFUZY010000157.1 GCA_017476375.1 Eubacterium sp. | reverse complement strand
CCCGAGAATTCGATGTTCTCGGGAATTTTAATATTGATGTTTTTAATTGGGTGCTGCACACGAGGAGCGTCGTGGTCGCTATTCCCTACATAATATTTGTTTGAAAACACTTGCGCGGTTTTGCCCTTTGTCTACAGTCTGAAGTCACTGGCATTTGTGCCAGTGACTTTATTATCTTAAATATTTTATAATACAATTGAGAAATTACACTCATTATTTTCAAAACAAAAGAGAGGAAGATGATGATGAAAAAAAGGATTTTAAGTTTAATTATGGCAATGCTTATGGTTATTCCTATGTTTCCCATTCACGCCCACGCGTGGAGCGAAGAGGTTGAAGACGGAGTAACCTGCTCATACTGCGGTTATTTCAACTTCGGTGACTGGGTTTGCGATAACTGCCAGTTATGTTCAGAGGAATCAAGCCACGGAACGGATTGCTATGAAGTTAACCATTGTGCAGACTGCGGATGCTGTTTGAGTAACGAAGACATATTCTGCGCAGAGTGTCATAAATGCGAAGCGTGTGCAGTCGGCGGAAACGACCACTGCACGAACCCCGATTGTTTCAGATGCTGCGACGGAAGCGAGGACGAAATCTGCAAAACCTGCTATTTATGCTCGGACTGCGTTGATGTTTGCGATGTCTGCGGCAACTGCGACAGCTGCATAGAATTTGTTGAGCACACCCACTGCCCCATATGTGATTACTGCTTTGAGGGCGAAACCGACCCTTGCGAAGACACGCATACCAGAAGCCACTGCACAAACGAATGTCAGCTTTGCGAACAGTGCGGAAAGTGCGTTTATGAAAACGGCGACGAGCTTTGCGACACCTGCGGTCTTTGCCCCGACTGCTGCCTTGAAAACGCAAACAACGAAGGCTGCGAGTGCGGCGAATTCTGCATTGAGGATTCCGACTGGCTCGATCATATCTGCGAAAACTGCGGTGCTGCCTTCTGCACGGTTGAACAGTGTGAATTCTGCGGTTTCTGCCTTGACTGTTGCGAAGGTATAAGCGAATGCATCAGCGGTATGTGCATTGAAGACCCCGATTATGAAGAGCATTTCTGCGAGGACTGCGGCGCATGCTTCTGTTCTGTTCCCCAGTGTGAGGGCTGCGAGGCGTCGGGCGATTTTCGTTGCCGCGACTGCTGCATTGAGCAGTGCAAGGACGCGGGCTGCGACTGCGATAACTGCGATAACAGATGCATAAACGATGATGATTTTGAAGAGCATGTTGAAGAAGCTCATAAAGGATATCTTCTTACAAATCACTCTGCAACGCCAGAAGCTCGCTGGAACTACAACGGCACTCAGCACTGGCTTGACTGCAAATACTGCGGTGAAACAAAGCACAGAACTCAGGTTGCAAACCACACCTTCGACAGATACGGAACCTGCACTGTTTGCGGAGCTTCAAACAGCAGTGCTATGGTTATTTTAATGCAGCCAAAGGATGTTAACACGGCTGTAACAGATAATCTTTACGGCGATATGGAAGGCAAGTATTCAGAACTTAACAACACCGAAACCTTCACAACCGCCGTTTATTCAAATTCCGCTGTAACCTATCAGTGGTATTATAAAAACGCAACAAAATGGACCCCTCTCAAGGATGATTTTGCAACCTATAAAAACAAAACCTATCCCCTTGTTGCAGGCGCAAAATCACCTAAGCTCACGATTGCAGTTCCCACTGACGCCTGCTGCGAGGAGTACTACTATAAATGCGTTATAACGGGCAGCAAGGGCAATAAAGTTGAAACAAAGGCTGCCCGCCTTTCTGCAAAGCATATTTATGACCACGCTGTTGCTGTTGGCGCACACAAGGGCATAATCACGCTCAAAGGCGGCAAGGTCGTTCATATGTATGAAGACAAGGGCCACGTTATGCTCTGCCACGGCGACGGATGCGAGGCAGAAAAGAAAAAGGTTCTTCGCCATCACTACGGCTACGATGTCAGAAACGGCAAAAAAGAAACAATAACCGATGAAACAGGCGGAATATGGTGGGTCAGAACCTGCACCGACTGCGGATTTAAAAAATATGTTCGCCAACACGACCACAGCTACACAAACGCAGTTGTTGATTATTCCTACGACAGCTACGCTCAACACAGGCTGAAATGCAACTATAACGGCGTTGGCGGAAACTGCGAGGAAACAACCGTTGAGCCCCATGCATGGACAGCATGGAAAAACCAGGGCACACCGTGGACAACAAGCGAAAAAATCGGCTATCCATACAGGGACTGTATAGTTTGCTCACACTGGTCAAGCTCAAAGCTTTACCGTCTTGTTAACGGAAAACCAACTGTAACAAAGTGGACAAGAAGCAACGACCTTGTTAATGTTGAATACGGCTCGGCAAGCTCGGATATTGTTCAGAAGGGCGATGAATTAATTGTTACCTTCTCGCCGTCCGACTATGATATACAAAACTATTTAAAGAAGGCAAATCCGAAATGCACGGGCTGGAGAGTTTACTACACTGCAAAGGGCTCTTCAAAAACGAGCAAATCAACCGAGGTTACCTCAAAATTCAAATTTACTCCCGTTGAGGGCGGATACTGGAAGGTTAAATGCACTATACCGACTGTTGCAAGCACTGCAGGCGGAGCCTTAACCTTTGTTCCTACCATTGCTACGCAAAGCTGCTCCCACGCAGGAGCAACAAAACTTGTCGGCAAATACGACCCCGTTTGCATCAAATCGGGATACACGGGAAATGTTATCTGCCTTGAATGCGGAAATGTTAAAGAATACGGCGAGGCAATCCCGGGTGCAAAAACGCATCAGGGAACAAAAACGCTCATCCCCAGAACTGCTATCAAAGGAACCTGCACAACAAGGGGCTACGAGGGCGATTATAAATGCAGCGTTTGCAACGGAAGAATCAAGGGAAAAACGACACCGAAGGTTCACGGAACCGTTGAAAAAGGAACTGCTGAGATAAGAAACGCAATACCGGCAACAATCCACTCAGGCGGCTATTCCGGAGAAACATACTGCAAGCTCTGCGGCGAAATGATTAAGGAAGGCAGGGACACTCCCCGACTTGATACAACAATCAGAACAGTTGAAATCTCGGGGCTCACTGCTCCGAAGGAGGGCAACACTCCGGATTACAGTGTAACAAAGCCCGTCGGAGTCAAATACGGTTTTAATGCAACAAAATACCCGATTATCTGGACCGACGAAACAACCCATAAAGAGCTGACAAGCACAAGCAAATTTGTTGCAGGGCATGCATATTCGGTTTTAATTCCCGTTATCCCTGCAAGTAACTACACCTTTGCAAACTACGGCGATGTTTTAAGCTCGGTTAAGGCAACGATAAACGACAAAAACGTATCGGTTCGCCGCTATAAAGACAACTCGCTTGATAAGTTTGCAGGAATTTACTATTACTTTGGCTCGTGCAGCAAATCACTTGTTAGCGAAATAACTCTTAAGGATGTTTCTGCTCCCGTTGCAGGAAAAACACCTGTTTACACATCAACCGAGGTTGAAACAGGATATTCAAGAAAAGAAACCTCAGCAAGCTCGTCGTGGCAGGTTAACGGAATGAGCTGGTTTGACGCAACAGAAGAGAAAACTCTCGACAAAACCGATGTTTTCAAGCCAAACCACGTTTATCAACTCTATGTTGACCTTGTTGCAGACGACGGTTTCACCTTCTCATCGCCCAAAGCATATGTTAACGGCAAAAAGGCAAAGGTTGAAAGCAGCTCTTCAACAACTGCTCAGATTTCATATATCTTTGACTGCGGCATTCAGACAGTTGACAGTATTTCGGTTTCGAAAATTGAGAGCCCCGTTATCGGCGAAACGCCGAAATACAATATCTCTGTTCAAAACACAGCAGCATACAGAATTAATCCCGAAAGCTACGGAGATTATATAGTCGGCGGTGTTATGTGGGGAACAGTTTCAAACGGCAATGCCGCCACCTTCTCAAAGATTGATAAAACCGATAAATTTGAGAAGAACAAGCAATATGCCGTTCAGGTTGAGTTGATTCCGAAAGAGATTGACGGCATTGCGATTTCAAAATTCACTTATAACGAAAAGCCAAAGCTTTTAATCAACGGAAAAAGCGATGGAGCGGCAGTTGTTGAGGTTACCGTTGGCGGTTCCTCAGCCAATGTGACATATATATTCCCAACCTCTCACGCCCACAGCTTCGGCGGTTGGATTAAGGGCGAAAATTCGCATTATAAGGAATGTTCCTGCGGCGAAAAAACCAACGTTGCGCCCCATATATATGATAATGATAAGGACACAACCTGCAACACCTGCGGCTATGTTCGTTCAATCAAGTCAAACCACACACATAACTATAACATTGTTAAGTTCAACGAGGATTATCACTGGTATGAATGCTCCTGCGGCGAAAGGGTTTTATACGCCGAGCATAGCTACAACAGTGATAAAGACAGCGTTTGCAAGGTTTGTTCATATGATAAGAATCATAAGCACACATATAAAACCGCAACGACCTGCGCAACGCTGAGCAAAAACGGAAAAGCCCAAAAGACCTGCTCCTACTGCTCACATCAGAGTGTTGAAACAATCTATTATCCGAAAACCTTTACCCCGTCAACAAAGTCGTATACATATGACGGCAAGGCGAAAAAGCCAACCGTAACGGTTAAAGACAGCAAGGGCAACACGATTGCAAAGAGCAATTATACTCTTAAGTATAAGAATAATACGAAGGTTGGCACTGCAACGGTTTCGGTTGTTTTCAACGGCTCAAAATATAAAGGAACAAAGAATGTTACCTTTAAGATTAATCCTAAAGGAACAACGGTTTCAAAGGTAACCGCTCCTAAGAAGGGTCAGCTGAAAGTAAGCTGGAAAAAGCAGACGAGCAACACAACGGGTTATGAAATTCAGATTGCAACCGACAGCAAGTTCACAAAGAACAAAAAGTCGTTTACAATCAGCAAAAATTCAACAACCTCAAAAACAATAACAGGACTGAAGAATAATAAGAAATACTATATAAGAATAAGAACTTATAAAACAGTTAATAAAACAAAGTATTATTCTTCTTGGTCTAAAGCAAAATCAGTTAAAACCAAATAATAAGACAAATAAAAATCAGGGTGTTTGACCCTGATTCAGACTGTAGACAAAGGGCAAAACCGCGCAGGTGTTTTTCAACACATATTTTGTAAGGAGCGACAAGGTCGTCATTCCTCGTGCGCAGAAACCACTTAAAATATCAATATTAAAATTCCCGAGAACATCGAATTCTCGGGAATTTTTGCGCTTTTCTTTTTTTGCTCGGGGGCAGTACCTTTGTACAGCTCCCGCTCGCAAGAAAACGAAATTTTGCCTCTTTCTCTAAAGTCTGGCAGTGTGTCTCCATAATTTTCATAGGTTTGTCGACACACTTAATCAGGGTGTTTGACCCTGATTTTTATTTGTTTAGTACTCTGTTATTTTATCAATGAGTTTTAATTCTTCTTCGGAAAGCGGCGGTTTATTCAACGCATCAAAATTTTCAAGAAGCTGAGCCTTTGTTCTTACCCCGATTAAAACCGAGGTAACGCCCTTTGCAAGAAGCCAGTTGATTGCCATCTGAGAAAGGGTTTCGCCCCTTTCATCGGCAAGCTTGCAAAGCGCCTTAATCTGCTCAATCTGATTTTCATCAAGTCCCAAGCCCTTGCAGTAATCCTCCCTGCCATAGAGCCTTGAATCCTTTGGAACGCCGTTTGCAAATTTATTTGAAAGCCTGCCCTGTGCAAGAGGAGAAAAAGCAATTATTCCTTTTTCCTTCTTTTGGCTCTGCTCCTTCAGTCCGTTTTCCTCAATAGTTCTGTCGAGAATTGAATACCTGTTTTGGTTGATTATAAAAGGAACATTATAATCTTCAAAACGGTGGTTCATTTTATGCATTGTTTTTCCGTCGTAGTTGCTTATTCCTGCATAGAGCGCCTTGCCCTGACGGATAATATCGCTCATACAAAGAGCTGTTTCATAAAGCGGAGTTTCAGGAGTCATACAATGATGATAGAAAATATCAACATAATCGAGCCCCATTCTTTCAAGCGACTGATTGAGAGAAGCAGTTAAATACTTTCTTGTTCCTCCCCTGCCGCCATATGGACCCTCCCACATTTCATAGCCTGCCTTGGTTGAGATGATGAGCTCATCCCTGTAAGGTTTAAGGTTTTCGGCAAAAATCCTTCCGAAATTTCTTTCCGCATCGCCTGGCTCTGGACCGTAGTTATTAGCTAAATCAAAATGGGTTATTCCCATATCAAACGCGGTCAGGATTATATCCTTTATTTCATCATAATCCGCGTCGCAGCCGAAATTCTGCCATAATCCGAGCGAGATTTTCGGAAGCTGCAAGCCGCTGTCGCCGCAGTAGTTAAACTGCATTTTTTCATATCTTTCGCTATCGGGAGTATACATTTAATCACCTCGTGCTAATTGTAGCACAAGAGAGAAGTTTGTTCAATCCCCCAACCTTTTGAATTAAGAATTAAGAGTGAAGAGTGAAGAGTGAAGAATTTAGGGTCGCAAGCGACGATTATATTATGGGTCGTCGAGGACGCCGACCCCTACAACTCGGAACTAAAAAAGGACTGCCGAACGGGCGCCCGTCATAAAGAAGGCGGCTGAGTTAAACTCAGCCGCCTTCTTGCACATTATTGTTTTAATTTATAAATCCACCGACAACATATAAAAGAGTTGCAATAACTGTAAATACAATTGATGGGGTTTTGAACTTATCATTAATTACAATACTATCTGCACTAACAAGAGTAAAGTCATCTTTAGCTAAACAGTTTTTACAAACAGAGTATTGATTCTTTGTAACAGAACCGCAATTATTACATGTTTTGGGTAAATTTTTAATGGATTGTATTGTTGCTATCAAACATACTATTGCACCCCAAAAACCAAAGATAACAGAAATGACTATCCATCCCTTACTGCTCGTTTTTATGGTCCCTAAACTACCTATATATTTACCATCATAACTATAGAACTTTCTTATTAGTAAAACGCTTATTACGGATAGCACTACAGAAACGCCTATAAAAACAAGCTTAATTATTTCTTTTTGAGAAAAATTACCACCAGAAAACAATATTTTAATAATTAAGTTAATCATAGAATACCTCAAGGTAGCAAAAATTAGTTTTTACTATTATATCATTTGTTGTTTTCACTGTCAACAAATGTCAAAGACAGTAGCGAGCATAGGATTTGTAAAGACAAATCCAAAAAGAAAACAGACCGAAAGAGGAACGGTCTGTCATTAATTAAATATTGCTTTGCAATATGAAATAATTTGTCAGAGCAAATTGTGAAATATCTCGCTTTGCTCGATATGAAATAAAATTAATCCATAACACGCCGCAGGCGTATTTCATTGCGGAGCAATTTCATATTCCGAAGGAATACTTCACTAATCCGCAAGGATTAATTTAATTGGGAGAACCTTCTTTATGAAGGTTCTCCCAAGCAGTCCTTTCATTAAAGTGATTGATTTTTAAGCGCTTCGCCCTTTGGTGTTTTTTTGATTTTTATCATAAGCCCTGCTGCAACAACTGCATAGCAAACAATTCCGAGAACAACCATTGTTATAAAGCAGGAACTATTAACAATATAGGGGATATATCCCGTCATTTCAGTGTACATATAAGAATGGAACGCCCAGCGAAGAAGAGCATCAACCAATGGAATTGCAATAAGCAGCGAGGCAAGAACGGCAAAGGAGGTCATAACAAGATAAAGCCTTCCTATTTCAATATCGCTAAAGCCTAAAATCTTTGTCATTGCAATTGATTTCGTGTTTTTCTCAATTATCTGCTTTGTTAAGATAAACATCAGAAGAAGGAAGATAACAATGCCGAGTGCTTTAAAAACATTCATAAACTCAAGCATTGAGCTTTCAAGCTGAGTTGCAATTTTAACCAAATCAGCTTCGGTTATAACCGCTGCAACTGAATCTTCATCAATATCCTTAAGCTCCTCGTTGCTGAAATATCCTGTAAAATATTCATCGTCCTTATTAAACATTTGAAGATAGTCACCCCTGTTCATAAAAACAGAGATTGCCGCATCATATTGATATTGCCCTGCGATAGTAAAGGTATAAACCTTGTTTGAATACGGCTCTTTTAAATCAATCGTATCCCCTTCTTCAAGACCAAACTTATCCATAAGTCCGTTTGAAACAAGAACCTTTCCTTTTGGAATGCTCGATTTAACATATCGGCTGCCGTTTTTTATTCCGTATACCATAACATCGTCGGTAACATATTTGTTATACATTGTCTGAAGAGAGGTTACGCAATATTTTTCGGCATTTTTATTTTCGGTTTCTGATTCGTCCTTTAAAATATACTGATAGCTTGCAAGCTTTGTTTCGTTAACAAGCTCGCAATAGTCATCAATAAGCGGACCGAACATTGTTCCGAAAACAACAAGCATTCCTGCAAGAACAACGCCGACAAAAAGAGTTAAATATGAGGGAATATTCTGAAAGAGTATTCTTAGCCTGAACTTTGAGAAAAACGGAAGCTTTTTCGGAAGCTTAAGCGTTGCTTTTTTGCTCTTTTTCTTTAGCTCGCCCCTCAGAAAATTCAGCGGGCTTATTTTAAGCTTTGCAAAAAGAACCCCAAAGTTTATAACAAGCATAAGAAGAAGCGGAACAATTGTTGTTCTTAAAAACGCATCGCCGTTCCAAAGAACCTTATATTCCGTTAAAGAATAGTTGCCATAGTATATTCCAACAAACATTCTCTGAAAAACGGTATATCCAAGAATATTGCCGACAAGAGCCGAAACAAGAGTAACCATCATCGGAAGAAACATATAGTGCCTGATAAGCTCGTTTCTTGAATAACCCGAGGCACGAAGAGTTCCGATAACATTTGCTTCCCTTGAAATAGTGTTTGAGGCAGTTACTGCGAAAACAAAGGCAATAACCGCAATGATAATATACAGCATCATCGTTGCAGCGGCTTTATCCGAGGTTGAATCCTCTTTAACAAAGGTTATTGCTTTATTCATATATTTTGGGTTATAGTCATCAATGCTGAGAATATCGCTGTCATCAATATTCATCATATTTTCAAGCTTTTTGAGGTTTTTTCTTATGTTTTTGCAGTTATAGAGCCCCGTTTCGTCAACCGCATCAATAACCCTGTATATAACGTCAAGCTCTTTGCTTAAATCAGTTTCGTTTTCATAATCATCAAGGCTGACCTTCGGAGCCTTGTCAAGAGAATCAAGGTCAAAATCACCTTCAAGCTTTTCCGCCTCATCAAAGGCATCCATCATTGCATTGTATTTTTTCTCTGTTGTTCCCAGCTCCTCTGCAATACCCGCCGTGTTGAGCAGTCCCTTTTTCCGCATTGCCGAGCGAACCCTTGTTTCAAGCTGATTTGATGCGGCTTCAATTTCACTTTCAAGCGCGTTTATAGTTGGTTTTGCCTTTTTCCAAATGCTGTTAACCCGGGATTGAATTAAAGGAAGGTCGTATTTTTTAATTATATCCTCAAGCGAATCAATCAGTGCCTCAGAGCGTTGATTTGCATCCGTTTCATCTGCAACTGCGCTGTTATACTTAAAGGCATAGTTAAACTTTAAATGAGCATCGCTCATCTGAGTAAAACCGTCTTCACTCAGAACTGCTATTCCGAAATTAATTGCGTCAAACATCATATCGGAATTATTCTGAAACAAACAGGAATAATCCGGAACGGCAATAAGCCCTGTTATCTTATACTTTTTATCCCTTATTGTTATTTCATCGCCAACGCCTAGTTCATTATTATCGGCATACATTCTATCAAGCGCAATTTCATTTGCTTTTTTTGGCATTTCGCCCTTTAAAACGCTTTCAAGATTAACCTTTTCTCTGTCTGTATAAATACGGATAGTGTCGCTTTTTTCGGCTATTTTTTCTTCCTTGAAATAGAGCTTATAAAGCTTTAAATCGTTTTGCTTTTCGATTTCGCTTAATACTTTTTTATCGGGCTTTATGTTGAAAGTCAGATGCCCGTCTTCAACATTATAGATTATATGGCTTTCATCATATCCTGCTGAAACAGAATTATCAGAAACAAAAAAGCCCGACATTGCCCCGATAAAGAAAACAAGAAAAAGAAAAATAGCTATGTATTTTCCAAAATCGCTTTTCAGTTCGTTTTTAAATCTTTTGTTGAGTGGATTTTTCATATTGCTTACCATTCCAAATCTGCCGCTGCAATCTTGTTTTCATTTTTATAATTGCCGATTATTTTTCCGTCTTTAAGAGTGAAAACCCTGTCTGCCATATTCTTTATGGCATCGTTATGGGTAACCATAATAACTGTGCTTTGATACTTTTTGTTGACCTCTTCAATAAGCTTTAAAATTTCTTTTGAAGTGTTGTAGTCAAGAGCGCCCGTTGGTTCGTCGCAAAGCAGAATATCGGGGTTTTTAACAATCGCTCTTCCTATTGATGTTCGCTGCTGCTGACCGCCCGAAAGCTGCGAAGGCAGCTTGTCTCTCTGTTCAAAAATGCCAAGAGTTTTCATCAGCTCATCAACATCAAGCGTGTTGCTGCCAAGATATTTCCCAACCTCAATGTTTTCGCGAACGGTTAAATTCGGAATAAGGTTATACGACTGAAAAACATAGCCAAGGTGCTTCCTTCTGTATTGCGTCAGCCGCTTTTCACTCATAAATTTGATTTTTTCACCGTTTATGATAATATCGCCGCTGTCGGCAGTTTCAATTCCGCCGATTATGTTCAGAAGAGTTGATTTGCCCGAGCCGGAAGGACCAAGCAAAACGCAAACCTCGCCTTTTTCTATATTAAGGTTTATTCCGCCGAGAGCCTGAACAAAGCTGTCGCCTTCGCCATAGTGCTTTTTTATCTCGCTAATTTCAACAAAGCTCATAATGCCACCTCATAAAGTTAGCATACGCTAACCAAGTCTGAAAAGTATAGTTAGCTTTCGCTAACTCAAATATATTATACACAATTATTTAATTTTGTCAACAATAATCAAACAAAAATATGCCAAAGATTTGTGTGCGGTTGGGCTGACCATATGTATATGTATGTGAAAAAATTATCAGACAGGGGACAGTCCCCTGTCTGATATTATCAACACACCTCATCCACCGCAGGCGAATTGAAAATTGAAAATGGAAAATTGAAAATTTCGGGCGACACATTCGCGCTTGATTATAACGGGTCGGCGCCCTCGACGACCCTTTTTATACCATTGTCTGAGCGTAGCGAGTAAACCGAAACGCCGAAGGCATTTCACATTGCGAAGCAATATTTCACAACGAAGTTATTTCACGATTAAGGCAATTTCCTAACTTCTAATAAAAAACCGCCGAAGAATAATCTTCGGCGGACAATTATTAATTTATTTTCTCTGAGCTGAATAGTTAACGGGAACTTTTCTGCTGAACAAACCGTTATTATATTCGGGAACCCAGTTTTCGCCTCGGTCAACCTGCTCTTTGAAGCTTTCTTCATCAAGAGCGACGTAAACCTCGGTTAAGCCTGAAAGCTCTTTTGTATCCTCGTCTTTAACAACAGCCTCCCACATACAGTGGTGACCGATTTTCTTAACTGATGACGGGAAATAGATATAATCAAGTCTTCTCAGATGATAGAATGCATCCGAACCGATTGTTTCAACTCCCTCGGGAAGAGAGTTATAAACATTCTTAAGCTCGGAAACTGTTTCATAGAAGGTTCCTGTTACAGGCGCCTCAGCCTTATAGGAATAGATATGCCTTAATTCCTCATCCTTGAAGATTGCCTGGTCGCCGATGATTTTGATTCCCTCGGGAAGATATAAATCGGTTAAGTTTGAATATGCAAATGCAAGCTGACCGATTTCGGTTACCGATGAAGGAACGACATAGGTTCTTGTTTTGAGATTATACTCATCAAAGAACTTTTCATCATATTTCTCGGTTGTTCCCCAGAGTTCCCACATCTCGTTGCCGCTATCGTCAACAAGGTCGGGACGGAATGCCCAATAGTATTCGTTTTTCTTTGAATCGCAGGGCTTGCCGTTTCCGGGGCATTTATAGTTCTCGGGGAAGCCTTTAGGAGCAACATCTGAGGTTTCGGTGCCTTTTCTTACAGCGCCTTCGCCTTCGTATTCTTTTCCGCAGACCTCACACTGCCAAACGAGGTGAGCATAGCCCTCTTTGAGTCGGCGGGTTCTGTCGTAATCAATGGGATAAAGAATGATTCTTGTTTTATCCTTGTTGTATAGAACGCCGTCAACATCACAGAAATACGGGTTTTCATCGTCAACATCAATATACTGAAGATTCCAGCAGGAATAGATTGATTTACCGTCTATTCTCTTAACATCCTTGCCGATATTGATTCTTTCAATCGCGCCGTCGCAGTTGAAAGCATAGTCGTGAAGCTCGGTTATCGGCTTGGAGGTATCCTTGGTTCCGTCGTCGTTAACAACATAGTCTACGGTTATATTCCTAACGCTTCCGGGGTTAACATATGAAACAAGCTCATATCCGCCCTTTTCAGCCTCCGAGAAGGTAAACTCGGTTGTTTTCAGGGCTCTGAATGAGAAGAAAATACTGAGCGAAATTGCCACAAGAAGTATGGCAACAACCGCAATCTTTGATTTCTTCGCATTAACATATGAATGATTGATTTTCGGAGCCTGAAGCCCTTCAATCTGATAGGTCCAGATTTCATCCTCAGGAATGTCGAGAGTATATTCGGGAGCCTGCTCTTCCATTTCCTTTGCTTCCTGTGCAAGGAAATCGTCGTTATTTTCAGCAGCCTCTGCTACATTCTTTTTCTTCTTACTCATGACATCACCTCCGCTTCTTCCATAACTGCTTCGGCAGGTGCCTCCTCAGGAAGAGCCTCCTCTTCCTGACGCTTTCTTGTTACCTCCTCACGGCGACGGAGAACCTCCATAACCTTGTTCTGCTTATCATCGTCGTAATCCCAGAAGAAATACGGAATTGACATAAGAAGATATCCGATAATATCCATAATAATCGGAATAACAATTATCTTGCTTCTTGATTCATCAATAAAGAGAACATCGAAGTTTGAGTTAAATCCGCCCCTGAGCATAAGAAGAGGAATAATAAGACCGACGAAGGTTGTTATCGGACCTGTAAACCATCCGAAAACGCCCGAGAAGTTTTCAAGACGCTCGCCTGAAAGATACATCTGGTAGTCGGAAATACGAATATCCATATCATGACCGACAGCGGTCGGAACAGTTTTACACATTTCCATAATAAAGAGCATAACAACGGAAATAATTCCGCAAAGCTTTAGTTTATGACCAAGGAAGGTGTATGCCAAAACAATAATTGTGTAGCCGATTGCCCTTGTATACTGATGGAAAATCATTATCTGCTTATATGAGAAGCGTTTAATGAAATACGGTGTAAACAAATCGGGCGGAGTTCCCGCAAAGGAAACGAGGGCAACAATAAGGCTGTATGCAAGTCCGCTGAGGCGGAAGGTATACAGATAGAGAATTGTTGTGAATGCAAGCATTCCGTTTCCGAGGGAGTCAAGAAGACCGACAATTGTTAACGTCCACTTATACTTGTTGCGCATAACGCCAAACATACCGTCCCATATCTTGATGTTAACCTTTGCATCAAGGGGTGGCTGAGGAATACGTTCCTTGATTCTTCCTGCCAGAATAACCGTTAGGGTTGAGAAAACAAAGAAGATTGAAGGAATTATCCACTTAAATACTGCAATATCAGCCCAATTATCATTAGTCATACCAATGAATACAGGAACAAGAATTGCAAGAATTGAATGGAAAATATGCGAGAATTTAATGGGATATGTTCTAACAAAAATTCTTTCGCGAACGTTTGGCGAAATGTTTTGAGCGCACATTTCAAGGTTGTTTCCGAAGCCGTAAACACTGTAAATCGCAAACATAAGGTTTGCCATCCAAACTCTGTCAACCTCGTTTGAAACATTGTAAAGAGGAAGCCATCCGATTAAAATAACCATAACATTCATCGGAATATAATCGCAGTAAAGCGAATACTTATATCTTCCGAATTTCGGGATAAGCTTCTTTCTCCAGAAGATATTACGCGCACCCTTCCAGCCTGAATTGAGAATAAAGGTTCCGAGTATCTTAATGGACGAGGCGGCGGATATTCCCCTGAAGGAATTCAGCGT
Source organism: Eubacterium sp. (assembly GCA_017476375.1). Taxonomy (GTDB): domain Bacteria; phylum Bacillota; class Clostridia; order Oscillospirales; family Acutalibacteraceae; genus Eubacterium_R. Next base: position 512 of record JAFUZY010000157.1, on the reverse strand, counting down.
TGAAACGAGGGCGTTATCGGGATTGAGATAGGGCTCGAAATTGAAAAAAATCATAAATAATCCGAGCAGAGCCGAGCCGACATAAACGCCGTATAGCTTTCGTTCCGTTTTCTTCGGCAGGAAACCGAGGTTATCCGAAACAATCCACCATAGGATTGCCCATAAATATCCGAGAGGCATATTGATAAGTCCGATAACCGAATAGGTTATATACGGAAGCTTATAATGATACATCATCAGATAGCAGCCTGCGCCGAAACCTATGTATTCAAGAATTTTTGAACCGGCGTAGTTACTTCCGGAGCCTAACCAAATATCAAGGTATTCTCTGTATGGAACATACTTGCCCGGGGCAGGTTTGTTCCAATGACTTTTAATATCGGTAAAGAGTTGCTTTACCTTATTACTTTTATCAGCCATAAATTCACTCCTAACATTTAATTACCATTATATAATAACATATATTATAATAAAAATCACTAATTATTTTTTAAATTTCAAAACTTTTTTGT